>JBDSIC010000247.1:0-4789 GCA_039918195.1 Mucilaginibacter sp. | reverse complement strand
ATCCGCCCGGGTTTCAAAAGGATTGGTATTATGCCGCCGGGCTTGGCTGGCAAATGTCAAAAGAAAGTTTTATCAAGGATAATGTAAGTTGGATAAACTTATGGAAGTGGCGTGCAACCTATGGACGTACAGGCAATAACAATGTTGATGATTACCAGTATTTCGGCTATCGCCAAACTTACAGCACTACCATCAGGGGATATGGTGTAGGGGTTAACAAAAACCTGGTATTCAGCTTTAACGAAGATGCGCTGGCCAATGCAAGCATCCACGCCGAAAAAGGCAACAAGTTTGATTTTGGCACCGATATATCCCTATTTAAAGATCATTTCCAGATAACTGCTGATTATTATTACGACAAATACTCTGAGTTGTTGGGCATAAGGGGTAAAAGCATATTGCTTATTGGGGCCAACGCGCCAAATGTAACCGAAGGCAATTTAACCTTTGCCGGTAACGGCTCTATCTACCCGGTAGAGAATATTGGCACCAGCGCCTTTAAAGGTGGCGAGTTAACCTTAACTTTTAAAAGCAACGTTCGCAACTTTAACTACTTCATCAGTGCCAATGGCGCCATACAATCTACCAAAGTAATATTTTCGGATGAGCAGGTACGGCCAAATGCCTTTAACTATCGTACCGGCCAGCCTATAAACGCCATTTTTGGCTATAAATCGCTGGGCTTATTTCAAAGTGCGGAAGAAGCCGCAAGCAGCCCTACCATATTGGGATACAATGCGCAGGCAGGTGATATTAAATATGCAGATATAGGCGGGATAGATGGTAAACCCGACGGTGTGATTGACCGCTTTGACGAAATGCCTATAGGCAATACCAAGCCACTGATGTTTTACGGCGCATCATTTGGCTTTAATTACAAAGGCTTTAGCGTTAGCGTATTGTTACAGGGCGTACATAACCGCAACATCTATCAAAGCCCAAGCTTGCTTAACGGGTTTGGCGGCTTAACCGGTTCGGGCATTGGCGCGCCGTACGGGCAGGCCTATGAATCGGCTGTCGGCAGGTGGACGGAAGAAACAGCCGCCACCGCTACTTCGCCCAGGGTATCCATATCAAACCTGAACAACAACCAGCAATCGTCATTCTATATCAGGTCAGGCAATTATTTCAGGATAAAGAATGCCGAGATCGGCTACACCCTGCCCTACTCATGGACCAAACGCATCAATGTGTCGGGCATAAGGGTATTTGTTAACGGCGAAAATTTATATACCATAACAGGTTATAAAGGATTTGACCCCGAAGTTTTTCCGAACAATACGCCGGGCTCATTCCCCTACCCGATACAAAGAGTGTTTAACGCCGGGGTTAGCATAAAACTATAATTTGATCATCCATACAATTAACGATATGAAGAGGTATAAATACAAAATATTGGTATTGGTTAGTGTAGTTATGATAATGACTGCCTGTAAGAAGTACGAGCCCTATCCCATTGAAAAGGTAACTATTGATTACATATTTGACAAAGGCGACTCGGACGCGGTAAACGCGTATAAATTTTTGATTGGGGTATACGCAAACTTACGCGCCGGCCACAATAGCATTGGTGGCGATGCCCTTGATGCCGCCAGCGACGACGCGATATCATCATCATTATCACAAACAAGCACACAGGTTACCATACTGGCCCGCGGCGCATACAGCGCCTTAAACATGCCTGCTGATGAAAACCAATGGACAAATTATTATAACGGCATACGGTCGGCAACCATATTTGTGAACAATATAGGCGTGGTGCCAACACGTGGAAGCGAAAATGGCATCTCGTTAAAATACATCTACAAAAGTGAGGCGCGGTTTTTAAGGGCGAATTTCTATTTCGAACTGGTTAAGCGCTACGGAGGGGTACCGTTATTGGGCAATAAGGTATACCAGTTAGAAGATGATATCACCCTTCCGCGAGCCTCATTTGAAGATTGTATAAATTTTATAACAAGCGAATTAACCGCGATAAAAGACTCGTTAAGGACGGCACCTGTTATTGATGCACAGGCGCACAGTGTTACAAAAGGGGCGGCATTGGCTTTAAAGGCACGCGTACTGTTATTTGCAGCGAGCCCGCTGTTTAACAACACTACCAATAAAGACCCGCTTGCAGGCTATACCACCTATGATGCCAACCGCTGGAAACTGGCTTCGGCTGCAGCTAAGGAATTACTGGATTTAGGCACCTATAAATTGATGCCCGACTTTAGGGATATATTCCTGGTAGCTAATAACCCCGAGCTTATTTTTATACAAACCGGCCATATTGGCGCTACTGTCGAGTTGTATAACGGCCCTGTTGGTGTAGGCGCCCCTGCCGGTTTAGGCCAAACAAGCCCCACACAGGAGCTGGTTGATGCCTTCCCCATGCGGCGAAGCGGCTTAGCTATTACCGACCCGGCTTCGGGCTATACCTTAGCCAACCCATACGGCATTAACGACCCCGAGAAAGAGCGCGACCTGCGGTTTCAGTACACTATTTTTTATAACGGTGCCATGTGGCTTAACGACGGTGTTCAAACTTTTGAGGGCGGTTTAAGCAAGCCTAACATTGGTACGCAGCAAACCCTTACGGGATATTACCAGCGTAAGTTTATGGGCAAGTTTGAAACCGAAGCAGCGGTTGCAAATCATAATGTGGATTGGGTAGTATTCAGGCTGGGCGGCACTATGCTGGACTATGCCGAAGCCGAAAATGAAGTTAACGGCCCTACATCTGAGGTGATCGCTACCATCGATTCGCTGCGGGCACGGGCAGGTATTTTCCCCGGCAGTAATAACCAGTATGGCATTAAAACGGGGATAAATAAAGATGAAATGCGCGAACTGATACGTAACGAACGCCGAATTGAGCTTGCTTTTGAGCAAAGCCGGTATTTTGATATACGCAGGTGGAAGATAGCCGAAACAGTAATGAACCAGCCCCGGAAGGGCATGACGATAGTAAAAGCCGGTACCGTGTTAACCTATACCGTTAACGATAATGTGCTTAAAACCAAGTTTGAGCCCAGGATGTACCTGTACCCTATCCCATACGACGAGGTGGTGAAAAACCCTAATATGAAACAAAACGCCGGTTGGTAATTAAATTATCATTTAAGCTAACACTAATTAATATAAGCAGTTATGAGAAAAATAATACTTCTCTTTAAAGTTATTATCATCCTGTTACCCGCTGCATTATTTGCGCAGAATAAAGTTGTGACAGGCACGGTGAGGGATGTTGGCGGGGCCTTGCCCGGCGCGTCTGTCCTTGAAAAAGGCGTTAGCTCAAACGGCACTGTTACTGATGTTAACGGCAAGTTTAAGTTAACCCTGCGCGGATCGTCAAATACGCTGATAGTTAGGTTTATTGGCTATAACGACCAGGAATTTAAAGCCGGCGATGGCAGCATTGATATCATCTTGGCTTCAAAAAGTCAAAGTATTGAGGAAGTAATGGTAACGGGGTTTGGCACCAAAAAACGTATCACCAACACGGGTGCCGCAAGTACCATATCAGCGGCAACCATACGTACTGTACCCACCGCCAATGTTCAAAACACACTCGCGGGCAGGCTACCGGGGTTTTTCTCGCAGCAATCGTCCGGCCAGCCCGGTAAGGATGCTTCGGACTTTTTTATACGTGGTGTTAGCTCATTAAACCCCGCAGGCAACCAGCCGCTTATTATTGTTGATGATATTGAGTACAGCTATGACCAGCTGCAACAGATAAATGTGAACGAAATTGAGAGTATCACTATTTTAAAAGATGCGTCGACAACTGCTATATATGGTATAAAAGGTGCCAACGGCGTATTGGTAGTAAGTACACGCCGGGGTAAATCAGGATCGCCTAAATTTAACCTGCGGGTTGAAAGCGGTGTGCAATCCCCTACCCGTACACCCAAATTCCTTAACTCGTACGAAACCGCCCAGCTTATTAACGAAGCCTTTTTAAATGACGGCTTAGAAGGCCAGTTTCAGTTTAGCCAAACAGACCTGGATCATTTTAAAAACGGCACCGACAAATACAACCACCCCGATGTTGACTGGTATAACGAGATATTTAAAAAGAACAGTGTTCAAACCAATTCCAACCTCGATATATCGGGCGGGTCGGAACAGGTTAAATATTTTATATCGGGGGGCGCTATGCTTCAAAACGGGTTAAACAAAGATTTCTCGGACCCGCAAAATTTAGTTAATACAAATTACACCTTTAAACGCTATAACTTTCGCTCTAACTTCGATCTGAAGGCCACTAAAACAATGGATATCAGGGTTGACGTAACTACCCGCTTCTCCGATTTGAACCAACCACATGAGTTAAGCTCTGTTGGGCAGATATATGACTTTAAATCGCAAACCCCGTTCTCGTCGCCTGTGTTAAATCCTAACGGCAGTTATTCATACGCGTACTCAAGGTTTAACCCTACGCAATTACCTACCTTAAACGCAAGGTTGGGCACCGGGGGCTATGATAACTCAAAGCGTACGGATTTTAATGCTTTATTAGGCGTTACGCAAAAACTGGACGACCTTACCAAAGGCCTTTCGCTAACCGGCCGCGTCGCCTACTCCAGTATCGAACAGTTTACAAAATCTGTTTCAAGGAGTACCATACCGTCCTTTCATTATAACCCTGACGGCACCTATATCAAAAACCCTAACGGTACATTCTTTTATTCGCCCTACCACCAATCGGCCAGCAGCGATATATCTATAACTAATTTAAACTTACAGTTATACGCCAATTACGACAGGACGTTTAACGAAGACCATCATTTTACAGGCCTGT
>JBDSIC010000246.1:0-7130 GCA_039918195.1 Mucilaginibacter sp. | reverse complement strand
AGTACCTTGTGGCCCCAAACGGGAAATAGTGCCGCATAGCCATAGCGTTTCTGCTCTTCGGCAGTGTTAACATGCACGCCTATGGGCGAAAGATCATTCAGGTAATAGACAAACTGGACCGCAACGGGTTTATCCAGCCCAAACTCCTTACGAACCGCCTCCAGCGACTGCACATCCGCGCGCTGGCCCTGCGTCATGCGTGCCGGGTCAACCGGCAGTATGTTGAATAAAAAGAATACCACTATCACTATTCCCAGCATAACTGCCAGCGCATAACCTGCTTTGCGGATGAGGTAGCTGAACATTTTATTTATTTAGATGGCTTTTTTGTGGTTTCGCCTGCTTCGGCATCTTTATTAAAATACTGTTTTACCAGTTCATCGTAAGTCGGCAGGTTATGGTAATGCCATTTATTGATAACCACTCCATTTTTTAGCAGCAACACCCCGGGGTTAGCACGCACCATGCTTTTTAGCGGTACGGCATCGGCAAAAAATACTTCGCCGTATAGTTTATGTTTCAGCCCAAATTGTGTAGCATCTGCCGACGAATTAGACGTTAGCAATACAGTACGGGTGTTATAGCCTTCGGCAAGGTTAAGCGCCAGTAAGTTGATCTTATCTATCGCGTCGCCGTCGGTGTTTTTAAGGTCGTAAGCTACTATTATCAGGTTATAAAAAGGGTTCGACAGCAGTTCCTGCGTATAATCGTTCCCCTCCATATCGCTGATGCCCAGGTCGACAATTTTGGGCGAGAAGCCTTTTTTAACCAGCCTGCTTTCGGTGTCGCCTACCACTTCCCAGTTGTTGTCTTTCCAAATACCGGTTTTCATATACTCCTTGTCGGTCATCACCTTTTTCTCGCCGGTAGCTTTGTTTTTAAGGTTATACGTTTGCTCATATTCGTCGGGCACCGCACCCTGTGGTATCTTCATGCTTTCCGGGATATTAGCGCCTATTTTATAAGGCAGAAAATCCAGTACAGGTAAAAAATTATAGGTGTATATACTGACCCCAAAAGCCAGCACCGTAGCAATAGCCACAGCTATATCGCCGCCTTTTTTACTGAAGATGGGTTTTACCTTATCGCGGTTAAAGAATACCACCAAGGTTAGCAGAAGTAAGAACAGGTCCTTACCAAACGACTGCCACGGTGTTAGCGGGATAGCGTCGCCAAAGCAACCGCAAGTACGCACCACCTCGAAATAAGCCGAGTAAAAGGTAAGGAACGCGAAAAAGATAATTAAAGCCAGCAAGCCCCACAACGTTGCTTTGGCACGCATACCTATCAGCAGCGCGAAACCCAATATCATTTCCAGTGCGCACAATATCATGGCGATAGCTACCGCGAAACCGTCAAGAAAGGTAATGTGGAATACCTCGAAATATTCTACCAGCTTGTACGAAAAGCCAAGCGGGTCGTTAGCCTTAATAAGTCCCGAGAAGATAAACAGCAGGCCGACAAATATGCGGCAGAACCAAACCAATGCATTTTTCATTTCACCCCCAGTTTTATCAGCGCGAACACTGAATAATTCAACATATCCTGGTAGTTGGCCTTTACCCCTTCGGAGGCCAGCGTTTCGCCTTGGTTATCCTCTATCTGCTTTACACGCAGCAACTTCATCAATATCAAATCGGTTAACGAACTGATACGCATATCACGCCAGGCCTCGCCGTAGTCATGGTTTTTGGCAAACATCAGCTCTTTTGTTTCGGTCACTTTTTTATCGAAAAGAACATCTACGTGTTCGGCGGGCAGTTCCAGCGGAGTATCGGCTTCGCAATCCAGCTGCATCATAGCTATCACGCAATAGTTTACAATACCGATGTATTCGCCGGTAATGTCCTCACCCACTTTTGATACCTTTTTTTCTTCGAGTGTACGTATGCGCTGTGCTTTGATGAATATCTGGTCGGTGATGGACTGGATACGCAGGATGCGCCAGGCGGTGCCATAGTCGCGGGTCTTTTTTATAAAAAGCCCTTTGCAAACGTTAATTACTGCTTCGTATTCTGCTGATGTATTAGTCAAGGCGATATGTTGTTGTAATGTTTGAAAGTTATAACGTTGTAATGTTATAAATTTTTAGTGTTACATAGTGTCAACTTATGTAAATTTTATAACCTTTACAACAAAGCAACCAATGGCTAAAGATACGTTTTTTCGGAAAAAGGCAAGCCTGAATGCGGGCGGCAGGCTGATAGACTTAACCACGCCTAAAGTGATGGGCATAATCAACCTTACGCCCGATTCATTTTACGCCAGCAGCCGCAAGCCTGACGTTACCGAAGCCTTGTTGCAGGCCGAAAAAATGCTAATTGAAGGTGCCACTTTCCTCGATTTGGGCGCTTATTCCTCCCGCCCCGGGGCAACGGATATCAGTGTACAGGAAGAAACTGACCGCCTGCTGCCGGTGGTTGAGGCTATCTCTGCCAGCTTCCCCGACGCTGTTATTTCTGTTGATACTTTCCGTGCAGGTGTAGCCGAAGCTGCTGTAAAAGCCGGGGCGCATATTATCAACGATATTTCTGGCGGGCAACTGGATGAGGCCATGTTTGCCACCGTAGCGCGGTTGCAGGTGCCCTATATTTTAATGCACATGAAAGGCAGCCCGCAAACCATGGCGCAACTTGCCGAATATGATAATGTATTTGCCGAGGTGTTTGATTATTTCGTGAGCAAATACCACCAGCTAAAGCAACTTGGTGTAAACGATGTCATCATCGACCCCGGCTTCGGCTTTGCAAAAAAGGCTGAGCACAGTTACACGCTGATGAACCGCCTACAGGACTTTGCACCACTTGATTTGCCTGTACTCGCAGGCATATCGCGCAAGCGGATGATTTACGGCTTACTGGACATTGCGCCCGAAGATGCTTTGAATGCTACTACCGCTTTAAATACCATAGCCTTAACAAAGGGCGCAAGCATATTGCGCGTTCATGATGTAAAGGAGGCGGTGGAGGCTATAAAAATATGGCAGGCCTGCTCATAAAAACATTTATTTTTTCCTCACTGTAAGTTTTTGCCGGGTTTGCCTACTTATAAGCTGTAAATAAATGATAAGGTATGCACGAAGCACATTTTTTAACCCTGATAAAAGAGCACCAGGGCATCATACATAAAATTTGCCGTTTGTACCGCGATAGTGCCGAGGACCGTGAGGACCTTTTCCAGGAGATCACCTTTCAATTATGGAAAGGCGCGCCCGGTTTTAGAGGGGATGCTAAAGCCAGCACCTGGATATACCGCATCGCGCTAAACACCGCTATTGCCACCTACCGAAAGAAGAAAGCCGATGTTCAATACAACGAAGTGCTTCCCGATATACCCGAAGAGCAGCCGGATGAAGCATTAGCCCTGCGACAGGAACGGCTATTCATCGCGCTTAAACAACTGGACGATAGCGAAAAGGCTATCATCACCCTTTACCTGGACGATTTTACTTACCGCCAAATGGCGGAGGTAACCGGTATCAGTGAAAATAATGTGGGTGTAAGACTTAACCGCATCAAAACAAAATTGCAACAACTTTTAATCAAATAAAATTATGGAACTCGATCAATTAAAATCTGCCTGGAAAGATGCACCGGCACCTGCCAAAACAACCGAAGAAATTAAGGCAATGCTACAGGAAAACAAACACCCTGTTTTAAAACAGATAAGGAAGCAATTTACCTTCGAGATAATTGCATGGTCGGCGTTCCTGCTGTGCTATTACACCATGCTTGATGGCGATAAGAAGCCTGCGTACATCAACGCGGTACTAATTGCATCTGTGTTATTCCCGATACTGCACAGCCTTGCGGGTTACCGTTTCTCTAAATACCTGGTAAATGGCGCTAACATACGGCAGTCATTAGATAATTACTTTTCTAAGGTGAAGGTTTACGCTTTTGTATCAGTGGTTTCGCGCGTGTTGTACGCTGCCGGGCTTCTGGTATTTTTCAGCTATGGTATTGATTTTAACAGGGGCAAGTATTATTTACTGGGCGTAGCTATCGCGGCAATTTCAACCCAACTTTTTTGGTTAGGGCGGTTATGGGCAAAGCGCATAAATAAGCTGAAAGGGGCAACTTTATTGTTTAATTGATTGATTTGACTGCGGCGGGACGCCGCGTAATAAATGTCACTCGCAAAGAGGCGAGCGACGGCATGGGGTGAGCGACGGCATGAGAGAACGCAGTCGCTCGGCTCCAGCCGAGTGACGACTATCCCCAGGCCTCCGGCCTGCAACCATCAACTTTCGTCAACCTTAAACGGCGAATCAGGATTAGCGCTGCTGTAAACATACGCAGACTCCTGATTTACCATCATTGATTCAACCGGGTTACGATGGATATAGTCCATCTTTTGATCAAACACCTTTGCCGTTATTAACTCGGTCGGATGATTGGTTTTCTGCCAAAACTGGTACTCGCTATTCTGTTGCGTATTGTTAGCGTAAAATCTGAACATATAAAGCAGCCATTCTTTTCGGCTTTCAATAGCGCTGCCTGTAACCATTTCAATAAACCTTTTTGCCGTATAACTCTTAAAATCGCGAATAATAGTTGGTAGTTCTGCTTTATCACTGCTAACTATCATGTGAATATGGCTGCTCATGATACAATAGGCATACACCTTTAAGCCTTTATTTTTCCGGCAATACTCAAGATTTCGGATAAATTCTTCACAGTATTCATTTCGCGTAAACACGTCTATCCAGCCTACCACTGTTAGTGTGACAAAAAATGGCCTATCTGTATTGGCTTTGCGAAGTTCTGACATGGTTTTGGGACTGCGGCGGGACGCCGCTTAATAATGGTCACTCGGCTGGAGCCGAGCGACGGCACTGGTTATTGTTTTTAATTTTTATTAAGTCTCACACGCAGTCGCTCGCCTCTTGGCGAGTGACAACTATTCCCCGGCCTCCGGCCGGCGTTATCCTCCCACCACTTCCATCAACTTCAAAATGGCATCGATATACTCCCGGTCATTCGCCAGGCGGGGCACTTTATTTTGGCCGCCCAGTTTGCCCTTATCTTTCATCCAGTTGAAGAAAGTGCCTTCGGCAGCGCGGCGCACCATGGGACGGCGCAGGGCAAGGTTTTTAAAGCGTTTGGCGTCGTAGTCGGAGTTTATTTTGCGCAGCGTATCGTCAAGTATATCCACAAAGCGTTCAAACTCTGATGGATGTTTTACAAATTCTATCAGCCACTCGTGCGCGCCGCTTTCGTTGCCTTTAAAATACACCGGCGCAGCGGTATAATCGCGTATTACGGCTCCGGTATGGGCGCAGGCTTCTTCTAAGGCTCGTTCGGCGTTCTCTATAATTACTTCTTCGCCAAAGGCGTTTATATAGTGTTTGGTGCGCCCCGTAATTTGTATGCGGAACGGCGACAGGCTGCTGAAGCGAATGGTGTCGCCTATCATATACCGCCACAAACCGGCATTGGTACTAATTATGAGCGCGTAGTTTTTCCCAAGTTCTACTTCGTCAAGAGTGAGTGTTTTGGGGTTATCATCGTGCAGGTTCTCCACCGGTAAAAACTCGTATATAATGCCATAGTCAAGCATCAGCAGCATTTCGCCGGGTTCTTCCAGGTCCTGTATGCCAAAAAACCCTTCAGATGCATTGTAATTTTCAAGGTAGTACATGCTATCCGTTGGTATCAGCTTTTTGAACTGTTCGCGGTAAGGCGTAAAATTTACGCCGCCATGAAAGCAAAATTCCATGTTAGGCCAAACTTCAAGCAGGTTTTTTTTGCCGGTGATCTCCAATATGCGGTTAAACAGTACGATATTCCAGGTGGGTACGCCGCCAAAGCCGGTTACGTTTACGTCGATGGTGGTTTTTGCCATCTTCTCTATCTTTTCTTCGAAATTTTCCATCAGGGCAATTTCAAGGTCGGGCGTGCGGCCAAACTCGGCCCAAAAGGGCAGGTTTTTCATAATAACGGCCGAAAGGTCACCAAATGAAGTTTCGGGGCTAAACTGGCTGATCTGGTGACTGCCGCCGATAGTTAGCGATTTACCGGTGAACAGGCGCGCATCGGGGCGGTTATTATAGTAAATGGTAAGCACGTCCTTGCCGCCTTTAAAGTGGCATTCTTCCAATGCTTCTTCACTTACGGGGATGAATTTACTACGGTCGCTGGTGGTGCCTGATGATTTGGCAAACCAGCGTATCTCCGACGGCCATAAAATATTTTGTTCGCCTTTGAGCATACGCTCGATATAAGGCTTTAGGGTATCGTAAGTTTGTATGGGAACGCGCTCTTTAAACTGGTTAAAGTTTTCAATGCTTTTATACTGGTATTTTTTTCCCCACTCCGTATTTTCGGCAGTGATCATGAGGTTCTCAAACCACTCCTCCTGTACCTCGTGCGGGTACTTCATAAAAAGCTCTATCTGGTGGATACGCTTTTTCATGAACCAGGAAATAACAGAGTTAAAAATGGTCATGCAGCTTAATTAGGTTTCTATTTGGTGGCGAAATTTTTACGCTTAAGCACAAAGTTGGCACCAAGATACACTTTTCTAACCATTTCATTATCAGCCAAAACTTCCGGATCGCCCGATTCTAAAATTTTTCCTTCAAAAAGAAGGTAGGCCCTGTCGGTGATAGATAAAGTTTCCTGCACATTGTGGTCGGTTATCAGGATACCTATGTTACGGTGTTTAAGTTTATACACCATCGCCTGTATCTCTTCTACCGCAATCGGGTCAACACCCGCGAATGGTTCATCAAGCAGTATAAAATTAGGTTCGGCAGCCAGCGCGCGGGCAATTTCGGTACGGCGGCGCTCACCGCCGGATAGCAGGTCGCCACGATTTTTGCGCACCTTGTGCAGGCTGAACTCGTCTATCAGTTCTTCCAGTTTATCGCGCTGCTGGTCTTTGGGCATTTTGCCCATCTCCAGCACCGCCCTTATATTATCCTCAACCGATAGCTTGCGAAATATAGATGCTTCCTGCGCCAAATAACCTATTCCCTTTTGCGCGCGGCGGTACATCGGGTCGTTGGTTATTTCAATATCATCCAGTATAATGCGACCCTCGTTAGGCTTTATCAGGCCCACGATCATGTAAAACGAAGTGGTTTTACCGGCACCATTAGGCCCCAGCAAACCCACAATTTCGCC
>JBDSIC010000245.1:0-3632 GCA_039918195.1 Mucilaginibacter sp. | reverse complement strand
TAAAACAATACTGGAATATACGGAAGACCCAATCGTATCAACTGATATAATCGACAATACGCATAGCTGTATTTTCGACGCGCTGCTGACATCGATAGTTGGCGGACTGGTAAAAGTAGTTGGCTGGTACGATAACGAAACCGGCTACTCCAGTCGCCTCGCCGACCTGGTAGAAAAAATAAGCCTGCTGAAAAAATGATCAGGTTCATCGCCGTAGAGGACATACTGGATATTCGCAACGAAGTGCTGCGCGAAGGCAAGCTGCTGCCGGAGGAATGTATTTTCCCTACCGATAAAACTGAGGGCGCATTTCATTTAGGCTTTTATGCTGATGACGAGCTGGCCTGCATCGCCTCGTTCCACCCGCAAAATTACGGCGAGTTTCACGGTACAGGCTACCAGTTGCGCGGCATGGCTACCATCGCGAAACACCGGGGCAAAGGCTACGGCAACCAGCTGGTTAATTTTGCTTTGGTTTACCTCCGCGGGCAAAAAGTAAACTATATGTGGTGCAATGCCCGCAAGGTGGCGCTGCAGTTTTATCTTAACACGGGCTTCGAGGTCATTTCAGATGAGTTTGAGGTGGAAGGTATTGGCCCGCACTATGTGATGTACGTTAAAATAAGATAAGCAAGCCTCACCCATGAAAGTCAGTGTAACTTGCACTGCCTCTGCTGCCCGCTCCAATTGGAGAGGACACTTATAGCATCTGCCATCAGTAGAAACGCTCATGGGTGAGGCCGCAATCATGATTTTTACACGCTATCAGAACACCTTTTTACTTTTTACGTTCAGTATTTGGAATAAAATGCTGATTTTGCGGTGCTGAGATTTTACAACCATATATAGCATGAAAACAATAGATCAAATAAGTTTTGCAGGAAAAAAGGCCCTTATCCGTGTCGACTTTAACGTACCGCTTGATAAGGATTATAATATAACTGATGATAACCGCATAACAGCCGCGTTGCCTACCATCAAAAAGATATTGAAAGACGGCGGTGCCGTGATCCTGATGTCGCATTTAGGCAGGCCAAAGGACGGGCCGACTGATAAATATTCGCTAAAACACATCGTAAAACACCTGTCGGACCTATTGGGCCAGGAAGTGGAATTTGCTGATGACTGTATTGGCGAAGAGGCTGTAACAAAAGCCGGCGAGCTGGAAAATGGCGAAGTATTATTGCTTGAAAACCTGCGCTTTTACAAAGAAGAAGAAAAAGGCGACAAGGATTTTGCCGAAAAACTATCAAAACTTGGTGATATATACGTGAATGATGCCTTTGGTACCGCGCACCGCGCGCATGCCTCAACAGCTATCATCGCGCAATTTTTCCCTGATAACAAATATTTTGGTTACCTGATGGCCGGCGAACTGGCCAATGCCGAAAAAGTGCTTAATGATGCGGCCAAACCTTTTACCGCTATTATGGGCGGCGCCAAGGTATCCGACAAGATAGAACTGATAGAAAGCCTGTTAGACAAGGTGGACAACCTGATCATCGGCGGCGGTATGGCCTACACTTTTGCCAAGGCACAAGGCGGCAAAATAGGTAAATCACTGGTAGAAGAGGACAAACTTGATCTGGCCAACACGCTGATTGCAAAAGCAAAGGCCAAAGGTGTGAACCTGCTGTTGCCTACCGATTCGGTTATTGCGGATAACTTTAGCAATGATGCCAATACCGAGGCTGCCCAAAACGACAACATTAAGGACGGCTGGATGGGCCTGGATATCGGCCCTGAATCAATTGCCGCGTTCAGCAAGGTAGTATCTGAGTCAAAAACCATTTTGTGGAACGGCCCTATGGGTGTTTTCGAAATGCCGAAATTTGAGGCCGGCACTAAGGCAGTAGCCGATGCAGTGGTAACCGCCACCGAGAACGGCGCGTTCTCGCTGATAGGCGGCGGCGATTCGGCCGCGGCGGTAGCCAAATTCGGCCTTACCCATGATGTAAGCTACGTATCTACCGGCGGCGGCGCATTGCTGGAGTACATGGAAGGCAAGGAATTGCCGGGCGTGAAAGCGATAAACGAGTAATAAGATATTTTATTAGAGAAAGGCCCCGCGGTGCGAGGGCCTTTTTTGTTAACTACTTATTTGTAATTAACTTCAAAGCATGAGAATACTATTTACTATTATGGCTTTTGCCATTATTGCGATAGGCTGCAATAATCAGGACAAGTCAGCTAATTATGAAACTGTGCATTTAGATACCGATGATAAGGTATTCCTGGCTTTAAAAGAAACCGCTCAAAATAAACTACCGGTTTTTATCGACAGTATAAAGCTACATGGCCTTGATACCAACTATTTGTTTGTTGTAAAATCAGATTTTGCCGATGGTGATGAGCATGAACACATGTGGTCTACGTGTTTGCTTACAAAGACGGTAAGTTTTCGGGAGTGTTTACAGATTCGGCTTATGTGGTAAAAAATATAAATGAGGGTAATCCGGTTCATATCAATAAAGCAGATATAGAAGACTGGGCTATATATGACAATCTTCACAACAAACAAATCGGCAACTTTTCAGATAAATATTTAAAAAGCAAACGGTAGCCTACTTCTTATTTTCCAATTCCTCTTCTATCAATATCTTCAGCACATCAAAAAATGACATATTGTACTGCCATCCTAATTGGGCTTTGGCTTTGGTATTGTCCCCGTATATATCCAGTATCTCAGTCGGGCGAAACAGTTTTTCGTTGATCACCACACTACTCATGGGGATGTCAAAATAAGCAAACACATATTCGATAACCGACCGCAGTGTTACCGAGTGGTTGGAGCATATTACATAATCATCCGGTATTTCCTGCTGCAGCATCAGGTGCATGGCTTCCACGTAGCGTGGTGCCCAGCCAAAATCGCGCTTGATATCGATATTGCCGACTTCCAGTGTTTGGGCACTGCCATTTTTTATTTCTATAGCCTGCAATATCACCTTCTTCACAAAAAAGTTCTCACTCCGCAGGTACGACTCGTGGTTGAACAGCAGGCCGCTGCAACTGAATATACCGTACGATTCGCGGTAGTTTTTGGTTATCCAATGCGCCGATGCCTTTGAAATGCTGTAAGGGCTTATGGGGTTAATGTACGAATCTTCCCTTAAAGGCAATATTGCCTCACCAAATATCTCGCTGCTTGATGCCTGGTAAAATTTGCAGTCGGGGTTAAGCATCCTGATAGCTTCGAGGATATTTAATACCGAGACAATGTTAAAATGAATAGTGCCGATAGGCTGCTTGAACGACAAGGATACCGAGCTTTGCGCAGCCAAATTATAAAATTCATCAGGCCTGTACTCCGCTATAATTGACATTACCTGCGACAGGTCCGACAGATCACACTCCACTATCTCTACCGCCTGCTGCAGGCCCAGGTACTCCAGCCCGCGTATATTCGCGTGGGAATAGCTCCTTACCAGCCCGATAATGCGATAACCCTTTTTAAAAAGCAGTTCAGATAAGTAGGCACCATCCTGCCCGGTTATGCCGGTTATAATAGCGGTTTTATTCATTTGTACAATAATATGTAATTTAGGTAACCCGCAGGCATATCCGGTTAACAATGATCATAAAAAAATATTAATTTTTAAAGGCATTTTATTGATGAATGTTGTAGCGTT
>JBDSIC010000244.1:0-10819 GCA_039918195.1 Mucilaginibacter sp. | reverse complement strand
TCTCAAACAGCCCCCACAGGTGAACCAGCTGATTAGCGCCGCCGAACTGATAGATCACCTGGATACAGACGATATGCCGGTAATAATAGATGTGCGGGAAGAGATAGAGTACCACACCTATAATATTGGCGGCGTAAACATGCCCTTATCTACCCTACCCAATACTATTGAGGAGTTGGGATACAACAAAACCGACGAGATAGTTGTTATTTGCAAAGCTGGCATACGCAGCCGCACGGCGCAGGTGCTGCTACAGCAGCATGGCTACCAAAACGTAAAAAATTTAACCGGCGGATTGATCGCCTTTCATAAAATACAGTAATATACATTCACATAAAATGGATCAAAAGCAAAAACCTACATCGGGTAGATTCAAAAAATTCATTATCGCCTTAGTTGTTATCATCGTTTTAGCCCTTTCTATAACCGGCGTAACTTATTATTTAAGATATTTTGGACCCAACGTTACCGGTAACGAAGAATACCTGTACATAAAAACAGGGTCGAACTTTAATGATGTGTATCAAACCATACGCGAAAAGGGCATGGTAAAGGATACGACTACTTTCCTTTGGTCGGCACATAATATGAAGTTTGTGGGTAGGGTGAAATCGGGCAAATATAAGCTGGATAAAGGCATGAGCAACCGTGCGCTGATCAACAGGCTGGCATCGGGCACACAGGAGCCTGTAAAAGTAACGCTAAGAAACATGCGGCTTAAGGAACAGTTTGCCGCCTTTGTATCTACCAAATTAGAGGCCGACTCGGTAACCCTGCTTAACCTGCTTGATTCGGCTAACTTTGTGGCGCGTTACGGTTTTACTACCGATAATGTGTATACCATGTTCCTGCCCGACTCGTACGAGTTTTACTGGGACACCCCTGCCGATAATTTTTTTGAGAAGATGTACGGCAACTACCAAAAATTTTGGACGCAGGAACGTAAGGATAAAGCTGCGGCACTTAACTTGTCACCTGTCCAAGTATCCGTATTAGCCTCTATAGTTGATGCTGAAGCGCTGCATGACGACGAGATGCCTGCCATAGCCGGCTTATACCTTAACAGGCTCAGGATGGGGCGTAAGCTGCAGGCCGACCCTACCGTGATATTCGCGGTGCACGATTTTACCATCAAAAGGGTATTGAATAAATACCTGCTCACTAATTCGCCTTATAATACTTATTTATACGAAGGGTTACCCCCCGGCCCTATTATGATGCCGTCGATAAATGCCATAAAGGCTGTGCTCGACCCGCAAAAAAGCGACTCTATTTATATGTGCGCCAAAGAGGATTTCTCGGGCTACCATAACTTCGCCGTTACTGAAGCCGACCATTTAAAGAACGCGCGCAAATTTCAGCAGGCCCTAAACGAACGCAACATCAAAAAATAATGTTTGAGCATAGCACCAAGATACGTGTACGTTACGGCGAAACCGACCAGATGGGTTATGTATACTACGGCAACTATGCCGAGTTTTTTGAGGTGGCCCGTGTAGAGATGCTGCGCAGCCTGGGCATGACCTACCGCTCGATGGAAGAATCGGGTGTGATGATGCCGGTGATGGAGCTGAAGTGCAAGTATATGAAGGCCGCACGTTACGACGAGGAGATCACCATAAAAACCACCATGGCCGAGCTGCCGAGGGTAAAGATCAACTTTACCTACCATCTGTATAACGAAAAAGAAGAACTGATACATATTGGCGAGACGCTGCTGGTTTTTGTGAACATGAAAACTAACCGCCCCTGCCTGGCCCCCAAAGATTTTATTGAAAAGTTAAAACCATTTTTTGAGTAAATTTGGGCTGAATGAAATGGCTGCACCACTTTTTACTGCGGTTTGTGTTTTACCGGTATATTATCCGGTGGTCTAAACACGTAGTACTGCCCGGGTTTGCCCCGCTGCCCCTATACACCGTAGTGGTGTTCTTTATATTAGAGATAGAGCAGCGCTCCATCGGCAACCGGGCATCGTCGCTGGCATTTAGTTTTATGCTGGCGGTATTCCCGGCACTCATTTTCCTGTTCACACTTATCCCTTACATCCCCTTCTCGGGTTTTCAGCAAACACTTTTAGGCCTGATACAGCTAATACTGCCTACCAAGGCTTACGAGGCTTTCCAAACCACTATTGTAGATATTGTTACCAACCAAAACGTAAAGCTGCTCTCGTTCGGTTTCCTGTCGGCGCTGTACTTTGCCACCAATGGCATGAACAACCTGATGCAAGCCTTTAACAAGTCATCGCTGCAATTGGAAACACGCAGCTGGTTCAAACGACGTTGGGTAGCGCTGCTACTCACACTGGTTATCAGTTTTTCTATGTTTATTGCCATCATCATTATGATGGGCGGACAGGTAGTGATCTCTTTTTTGCAGGAGCATATCTTCAGCACCAGTATATTCTGGCCTTACCTGTTCACCCTGTCGCGCTGGCTCATCGTAATTTTCATATTCTTTATCACGTTATCAATTTTGTATCGTTACGGCCCGGCGCACAAGCAGCGCTGGAAATTTATCAACCCCGGCTCACTGCTGGCCACTTTTTTGGCGGTGCTAACCTCTGTGGGTTTCACATACTACATCAATAATTTCGCTTCGTATAACAAAGTTTACGGTTCCATTGGTACACTCATCGTGGTAATGATATGGATGTACATTAACTCGCTGGTTATCCTTATCGGGTTTGAATTAAACGCCAGTGTCGACCTTTCTAAACGGAATATAAAGATAGTAAAACCGGTTTTTAACACCTTCAAGAAGCCCCTCCCTGCCGAAACCGGCAAATAAGCAATTGTTTATCAGTAGCTTACCAGCAAAACATTTTATTTAAAAATAATTAACATTCCGATTTGGCAATTAGGCATGGTTTTGTACTTTTGTCCCCGGAGAGCTGGCAGAGTGGTCGATTGCGGCAGTCTTGAAAACTGTTGAACTGTGAAAGGTTCCTGGGGTTCGAATCCCTAGCTCTCCGCCAACTAAACAAAATCCCGCTTATGCGGGATTTTGTTTTTTTATAATGCTATGTATCGGACGCGTACCTAACAATTCCCCCGGAGAGGTGCCACACCTGTTGGTGATTTGCCTGACGACAAGTGGAAAGCCTTATTAACCCGGAGTATGAAGGCAAAGAACACAATTGTCAAAAAGTTCCCCGGTAAATAAACACATTCCAGCCTGCTGGTTAACCGGCAACACTGTACTGCAGGCTTGCTTTTGTTTCAGATAAATACACAGCAACAGCATAATCCAGCTTAACAATATTAAGCTCTATTTTTTTGGCAGGGGCATTTGTTTCTGCTAAATATTGTGTCTCTGTTACCACGTCACACAGATCATGCATTTTCAACCTGATGAAAACCACTTTTATTTTAACGATGGCTTCACTTACGATCCTGTTATTGCCAAACATAAAACCTGATTTTACTTCATGCATAAGTTTTAATAATTGCGGGGTAAATAACGCAAGCTGCGTGTCAAATAATACTATACCTTTTTCATCGGCTGCATTAGGGTTTATCAAAAAAGGTTGATTTAAAAATGTTACATGGTTTCCACAATTTAGGTTGTTCATTTTATAATAATTATGGTCATAGTTTAGTGCGTTAAACCTTTCAACAAAATTGAGCAGAACTAATAATTCAATACTTGACCAAAGTCATCATGAATATTGATGTGCATCAATATTTAAAGATCAAAAAGTGACATTTATCACTTTTTGGTTTGAGGCGCATCATGTTTAGCCCCTGCCAAAGTTTACATATTTGCGATAGCGATCATTTTATATATATTGAGTGCATGGAAAGCGCAGCATTATTAAAGGCAATAATTGACAATGCAATTGACGGCATCATAACCATTGATGAACGGGGTAAAATAGAATCCATTAATCCCGCAGCCACTAATTTGTTTCAATACACCCCTGAAGAAGTAATTGGCAACAATATATCCATGCTGATGCCCCCACCCGACCGCGAACAGCACGATGAATATATTAACCGCTACCAGCGCACCGGCGTAGCACACATTATTGGTATTGGGCGCGAAGTTACCGGATTGCGTAAAGATGGCAGCAGGTTCCCATTTAGGTTAGGTGTTAGCGAGGTGCAATACTCGGGCAGGAAAATATACACCGGGTTTATACATGACCTTAGCCGTGAAAAAGAAGCCGAAGAGCGTTTAAAAGAATATGCTGTAAGTCTTGAACAGCAGGTAGAAGAGCGTACCCTGTCATTAAAACAAACGGTTAATGCTTTGCAACATGCAAAGGAAGAGGTAAGCCAATCGCTTGAGAAAGAGAAAGAACTTGGCCAATTAAAAAGCCGCTTTGTGTCAATGGCTTCGCACGAATTTCGTACGCCTTTAAGCTCGGTGCAGTTATCGGCGGTGCTGATAGAGAAGTATGCCGAGCAGTTTAACAACGCTAATATAAGTAAGCACATCAGTAAAATAAAAAACTCGGTAAATAATCTTACCGGCATACTTAATGATTTCCTTTCGTTAGAGCGACTGGAAGCGGGAAAGGTTGAGCCAAGCTTCACGGCTTTTGATATCGTAAAATTTTCTGAAGAAATTACCGAAGAAATGCAGATGATAGCCAAAGAGAACCAAAATATCATTTATCAGCATACCGGTACTGAAAGCACAGTAAAAGTAGACCAGTCGCTGTTAAAAAACTGTATAATTAACCTTATTGGCAACGCTATAAAATATTCGGGCGAAAACACGTTTATTGAATTTAATACCGAGATAACAGAAAGATATCTTATCATAATCATAAAAGACAACGGCATTGGCATCCCTGAAACCGACCAAAAGCATTTGTTCGAACCATTCTTTAGGGCGCATAATACAGGCAGCATCCCCGGTACGGGTTTAGGGCTGAATATTGTTGCCCGTTACGCGGGTTTAATGAACGGACATATTCAATTTGAAAGCGAAGTTAACCAGGGTACATCATTCACTATTTCATTTCCAATTTAAGCATGAAAACTATCCTGATCATTGAAGACAATGATGACATCCGCGAAAGCACCGCAGAGGTGTTAGAACTATCGGGCTTTAAAGTTTTACAGGCCGCTAACGGAAAGATCGGCGTTGAACAGGCTGTGCAACATAAGCCCGACCTGGTATTATGCGATGTGATGATGCCCGAGCTTGACGGTTATGGTGTTTTATATATGTTGAGCAAACATGCAGATACCGCCACTATTCCCTTTATATTTTTAACCGCCAAAGTTGAACGTACTGATTTCCGCAAAGGGATGGAAATGGGTGCCGATGATTACTTGACCAAGCCCTTTGATGACATGGAGCTGCTGAACGCCATTGAAACCCGGTTGAATAAAAAGAAAAAACTGGAGGAATATTACAGCCAATCGCTGGCGAGCCTTGAAAAACTGGCTTCGGGAAACGGAAAGGGTCTGGAGGAATTAAAAAGCCTGATTGCCGGCCGAAAAGTAAGGCAAATTAAAAAGAAGCAGGTTTTATATTACGACGGTGACCAGCCGCAGGGATTATACCTAATAATGGAAGGCAGCTTTAAAACCATAAAACTGGCCGAAGATGGCCGCGAATTAATGACCGGCTTGTTTAAAAAGGAGGATTACCTGGGTGTTAATGCCCTGTTATCAGATGAAGCCTTTACGGAAACCGCCGAAGCTGTAGAAGATTCGGCCGTATGTATATTGCCAAAAGATATGATAATTAACCTGCTGAACCGCTATCCTGATGTTAGCCAGCAGTTTATCAGGCTTCTTTCAAACAACATACGCGAAAAGGAAGAACAGTTATTGGGGCTTGCGTATAATTCAGTGCGCAAAAGACTGGCGCAGGTTTTAGTTAAATTAAGCAAGCAGCTATCAAACCCCGCTGAGTTTAAAATATTACGTGATGAACTGGCCTCAATGGCAGGCATGGCTACCGAAACAGTAAGCCGTACGCTAACAGATTTTAAGGAAGAGGGCTTAATAGAAAAAAAAGGCAGCCACATACATATCCTGGATATAAACCGCCTTATAAAAATGAAAAATTGACCAAAATCATCTTTTAGGCTGACCAGCCTCATAGCTTACCAACTGCTACACAGATAAATTTGCATTGAATTAAAATGCACAATAATGAAAGTGGTAGCGTACAGTATAAAAAACTTCGAAAAAGAATTTTTGGCCAAGGCCAATCAAAAAAAGCATGATATAACGCTTATATCAAATCCTTTAAGCCCGGAAACAGCCATTTATGCCGAAGGAAAGGATGCCGTTATCGTTTTCACAAATGATGACGTATCGGCAACTGTTATAAATAAACTGGCGGACATGGGCATAAAATATATTGCCACACGCTCGGTCGGTACAGACCATATTGATAAGGATGCCGCAGGCAAAAGAGGCATTAAACTGGCTAATGTACCGCTTTACTCGCCCCAGGCAATAGCCGAGCATGCCGCGGCCCTGGCATTTGCCTTAAACCGCCATATAATACAGGCCAATGAGCACAGCCACCATTTTGACTTTAAACTCGATTCGCTGATTGGGTTTAACTTCAGTGGAAAAACAATAGGTTTAATTGGTCTTGGGCACATTGGGCAGGCAACTGCTGCCATATTTAAGGGCCTGGGTTGTCATATTATTGGTTATGATGTTACGGTAATTGATGACATGGATTACATCCGGAGGGTTCCTTTGGATGAATTGCTTCGTACATCAGATATCATTTCATTACATGCCCCGCTTACATCTGATACAAAACACCTTATTCATAAGGATACTATCGCGCTAATGAAAGACGGTGTGATGCTGTTAAATACGTCACGCGGTGCCCTTATTGATACAGTAGATGTACTGGATGCTTTGGATAACGGAAAAATCGGGTACCTGGGTATTGATGTTTATGAAAATGAAAAAGGATTATTTTTTGAAGATCATACAAATGATAAAAAGAAAGATAACCTGCTTGAAAGGCTAATTGCCCACCCAAATGTTATTGTAACGCCCCACCAGGCCTTTTTAACAAAGGAAGCCCTGCAGCAAATTGCCGACCAGACCATAAAAAACCTCGACCTGTGGCAGCAAGCCAAATGTGTGGGCGATGCCTGCGCCTGTGCTAAAAATTGCAGAGCGGTACCGGCTAACCAAAACCCACAATAAATGAAAATGCTTGAAAGTTTGGTGAGCAAATACCATGTGGCGGTTCCGCGTTACACCAGCTACCCTACTGTACCTTATTGGGATGAAGCAACATTTGACACCGGCGCCTGGAAAAATTCAGTAAAGTTTTCATTTGAGCAAAGCAACCAACGCGACGGCATCAGTTTATATATCCACCTGCCCTTTTGCGAAAATTTGTGCACCTATTGCGGTTGCAATACCCGTATCACCAAAAATCATGCTGTAGAGGAGCCCTACATAAAGGCAGTGTTAAAAGAGTGGGCACTTTATAGGGGAACATTTAACAACAAACCAATTATACGCGAGATACATTTGGGCGGTGGTACTCCAACTTTTTTTAATGCCTATAACCTGCAATTGCTTATTGAAGGGATTTTACAAGACAGCATTACCCATCCACTGGCCGAATTTAGTTTTGAGGCCCACCCGGCAAATACTACTACTGATCATTTGCAGGTGCTATATAACCTGGGCTTTCGCAGGCTTAGCCTGGGTATACAGGATTTTGACCCTAAAGTACAGCACCTTATTAACCGCAAGCAAAGCATTGAACAGGTAAGATCAATTACCGAACAGGCAAAAACTATTGGCTACACTTCTGTTAACTTCGACCTGATATACGGCCTGCCATTACAAACACTACCGGGTTTGGCACATACCATACAGCAGATATCCAGGCTATTGCCCGACAGGATAGCCTTTTATAGCTATGCCCATGTGCCGTGGCTTAAGCCCGGTCAACGGCTGTTTACAGAAGATGACCTCCCTGGTGTTAAGCTAAAACGCAAGCTGCATGAACTTGGCCGCGAAATATTTAAGCAATTAGGTTACAACGAAATAGGTATGGATCATTTTGCCTTACCATCAGACAGTTTAAGCAAGGCGGAAGCAAGCGGCAATTTGCACCGTAATTTCATGGGCTATACCCACCAATATACCCAAGTGATGATAGGTTTGGGCGTATCATCCATAAGCGATACCTGGTATGCCTTTAGTCAAAATGTAAAAAAAGTTGAAGACTATTTAGCACTTGTTAGCAAAGGCGAACTGCCTGTTTTTAAAGGACATATATTAACCCCGGACGACCTGGTTATCCGCAAGCATATTTTAAACATTATGTGTACCGGGCAAACCTGCTGGAACAATCATTTCGATTGCTGTGAGTCGCTGTTAGCCGGGCTTGAACGATTGGAGGCATTGGCAAACGATGGCCTGGTGGAAATTACTTCCGGCTTCCTTAAAGTTACCCCAACCGGCAAACGCTTTCTGCGCAATATTTGCATGGCGCTTGATGCCCGTTTGTGGGCCGATAAGCCTACCACGCAGTTGTTTTGTATGGCTGGCTAATCAACTCCCTGCTATCCCAAAACACGATGCTTTATGATCCTGTAATACTTAATGGTTTTAATGCGGAATATATCAAATACCATCCCGGCCATGAGCAAACCGGCAGGGATATAAAAGGTGCTGAATTTCATCAATCTGTAGCAGTAAGCTGATATGATACACCCCGCAAAAAAGAAAATTATAATAACCAGTTTAAGCAGTATCCTACTGCTGCTTATGGGCTTTTCTGTTTGTTTTTTTGATGAATAGAAGATACCCGCCAGTTCAATACCTAAATCTGTGAACATGCCTGTAAGATGGGTAGTGCGTACCACTGATCCGGATATCATAGAAACCATCGCATTTTGCAGCCCCATGGCAAAAAGGAGGCTTCCGGCCATAAAATTGGCATTTGAAGCAGGTAAGGTAAACCAATGGATATCACCGGCCACCAATAAAAGTATCCCCGTTTCAATTAAAATAGGAATAGTGTAGGCAAAACGCTGGTTGCGGCCAAGTATGTTGATGATGAGGCTTGATACAAACGCCCCTGTTAAGAAGAGCAGCATCCACGCACCAATTATCCAGGCCGACTTATAATCACCGGCAACTAATTTTTCGGCAAAAATGGCAACATGCCCGGTAATATTTGTGGTAAGTACAACAAATGATAAAAACCCGGCGGCATTTACAAAGCCTGCCGTAAATGATAATAAGCCGGCAAGCTTAAAATTATGTTCGTTGGTGCGTTTAAGTCCAATGTGGCGCAGCATAGCTTATGTTATTTCCAGGCTCACCAGTTTTTCTTCGGCCAGGGCCAGGTCATGGTACATGTTTGCCAGGTACTCCTGGGTTTGGTTTGTTATCTGCGGTATTAATACTTTGTAGTAATTTATCCCCTGCTGCAGTTGGTCCTTAAACTTAACCAGGTACCTGGCTTTTTTATCGTTAACATCCTTTAAATAGCCTTCTATATCTTTTTTAAGATAATCTATATACAAGTTAAGTTCGTTAACAAACAGGTTGGGGCGTATCACATTTTCGAGCAGGTTCAGATGCCCGTATATCTGTTTCACCATTTCGTCAAGCGTGTATACTTTAGAGAAATAGGACAGGTTGGGGCCGGGGCAAATAGCCACCGCCTTGTTTTCGCGCGGCCTAATCATACCATTTTTAATATAGGTTGATGCGCATAAGCCTTCGCAAAGGCATATCTTGCCGGTAACCCGGTTAAAACGCTCCTGGTATTCTTCCGCAGGTAACCCCGCCTGTTGCAGCTGTTGTATCTTTAAATGCTGGTACTCGCGTGATGCCGTACATATTGGCTTATCAGTAAATTCGGTATTGGTACATAGGTATTTTTTGGTACAGGGGCTGCCGGGCCTCCCCTTTTCAACACGCTCAAGCCGTTGTTTTTCTGATGAGCTTCCTTTAAAATTATTAAACAATATACCTAATGGCGAGGCATCGCTTACATAAAAATCATCATGAGTAGCCGTTGTCAGTTTTTGCAGGGTTTGCTCATCTACATTAGTTGCTTCGGGTACCAATAAAAAAGGGCTCCCCCAGCCCGTGGCATCCAGTTCAAAATGATTTCGCAAAAAATCATCTTCCTGCCCTGTACCTATACCCCCCTGTACACTTATTTTTTGTCCCGGCGCTGTTTTTAAATGATGGCCTTTATTGGTTAGCGCCGCATGGTACATTCCCCAAAGCTCATCAAGCATTTCTTTTCGCTTTTGCCTAAATTCACCCAGTATCGGGCCAAGCAACAGGCCGTCGGTAGCAAAGGCATGGCCGCCGCAGTTCAAACCCGATTCTATCCTGAACTCCGACACCCAAATACCTTTTTTTGCCAGGAACTTGGCCTGTATCAATGCAGAGCGAAAATCACTTACCTTAAGTATCACTTTTTTGCGGATATCACCGCCCGCCCCCGGGAAAAAATCCCGGAAAGTTTCCAGGTAACTGTACAACCGCGGGTTCATCCCCGCAGACAATACCACAGACGAGTGCAGGCTGCTCATGGCATAACCACGCAGGGCCGCAAGGGCATCGGTGCTTGCATCATCCAGCACATCGCCGTTGGTGTTGTAATTCATTTTATCAACCTTAGCCATTATGTTCACATCTATGGCTCCCTTCTGCATGCGGTTTCTTAATATATTTTGTATAGATAGCTTTTGCTGGCCTTCGTTCATTGTCAGCATTGCCAAGTATTGCACCTTTATTGGTGACGTATCCGGCAGTAATTCGAAATACCGTGTGATATCATTGCCGGCTTCAAAAGGCTGCTGTTTCAGGTTGTCGAACTGCTTAGATAC
>JBDSIC010000243.1:0-3568 GCA_039918195.1 Mucilaginibacter sp. | reverse complement strand
GCTAGGAGGTAGTGTCGACCTCTAAGCTATCTGCTCAGAGCTAAAAGATTTTGCTACTATCAATTATTTGTGATAATTTAAGGATAAAGCTAAATGTAAGCGCGAATCCAATACAACACCTATGCTTAGGTATTTTTAATGTTATACCCGTCCCTGATTTATTGCTTTATTTACCAATTCTATCGGTGTTTTTCATTCGGCTTTACTAAGAACTTTTTTGCAGTGTGTGATTACGCACTTGTATAGCATTCTAAATTCCCTTTGTCAGTTGTGTAAATACCCAGTGCATTGACTCAATTCCGGTTGATGGGGCGCAATGCATTTCCTGCCGCCAGGATAAGAAAAATTTACATAACATTTAATTTCAAATGATGTAATATTCTTATTTTTAAGGTTATCTTATCTAAACCTATATTGAAATTCCTGAAAAAAGTGATATAATGGTAAAAAATCCGGCAATGTATTATATTTAATTTGCTAAGGGCATACCCATAATTATCATACATAGCAATTTTAGTTTTATTAAAGCTGAACACTAAATTTATAAACCATGTTAATCACATATGCAGCACTTTTAATTAAATGTATTGCCCGTATACTCACTAGAACCACAATATGAGAAAGAATTATATTATTTGCGTCATCGCATTATGTGCAGCTATTGCAGCCTGTACGCAATCCGGCAAAGTGTCGTTTGGCTCAAGCGAATGGTCGGAATATCTTGGCGGGCCCGGGCGTAACCACTACTCAACTCTTGAGCAGATTGATTCGTCGAACGTAAACCAGTTAAAAGTAGCCTGGGAATACCATACGCTTGATTCGGGGCAGATACAATGCAACCCTATCATTGTTAACGGCGTTTTATATGGTATGACGGCTACTACACAGCCCTTTGCCGTTGATGCCGCAACCGGAAAAGAGATATGGAGAATAAAGGGTGAAGGTACTGACCAGTTTAGCACAAGCCGCGGGTTGAGTTATTGGGAAAATGGCGATGATAAACGCATCCTGTATACGGTTGGCCCATGGCTGTACGCTGTTGATGCCGTAGCCGGTAAGTCAATTGCTTCGTTCGGCGAAAATGGCCGCACAAGCCTTAAGTCGGGTTTGGGCCAAACAGCCATAGACAAGATGGTAATATCAAACACCCCCGGTACCATATTCGAAGACTTGATAGTGATGCCTTTACGTGTATCAGAAGGCACCGATGCGGCACTGGGCTTTATACAAGCATTTAATGTAGTTACCGGCAAACTGACCTGGGTGTTCCACACCATACCACTGCCCGGCGAGGAAGGTTATGAAACCTGGCCGAAAGAAACTTATAAAAATACTGAAGTGGGGGCCGGTAATAACTGGTCGGGTATGGCGGTTGACCGCGAACGTGGTATATTGTATGTGCCAACCGGCTCGGCAGCGTACGATTTTTACGGTGCTAACCGTAAAGGTGCCAACTTATATGCCAACTGCCTGCTGGCACTGGATGCCAAAACAGGCAAGCGCATTTGGCACTTCCAGTTCGTTCATCACGATATTTTGGACCGAGATCCGCCGGCACCGCCTAACCTGATAACCATTACCCGCAATGGTAAAAAGATTGATGCAGTGGCTCAGGTTACCAAGCAGGGAATAGTGTTTGTTTTTAACCGCGAAACAGGCGATCCGTTATTCCCGATAAAAGAAACACAGGTGCCGCAAACAGATATACCGGGAGAGCAAAGCTGGCCTACCCAGCCTATTCCTGAAAAGCCGGCACCTTATGCCCGCCAATACTTTACCGAGCAGGACGTAAGTCCGCTGGCCGCGAACAGGCAGGAACTGCTCGAATTGTTTCACAACAGCCGATCGGAAGGGCCATTTACTCCACTCAGTGAAAAAGGAACCGTCATTTACCCCGGCCTTGACGGCGGTGCCGAATGGGGTGGTGCAGGTGTTGATCCTGATGGCATTATGTATGTGAACAGCAACGAAATGCCGTGGCGCATATCTTTAGATCCATCAACGACAGGAGAACAATTGGTTAGTATGACGCCCGGCGAAAGCATTTACAAAATGAACTGTACCCCATGCCATGGCCCCGAACGTAAAGGTAATCCGCAAAGCGGTTTCCCCTCGCTGGTAGATATCGGCAGCCGCAGGTCGAAGGATTTTGTTAGAGGTATAGTCAGTCATGGCAAGGGAATGATGCCTTCTTTTTCTAATATCACTAAAGAACAAAAAGAAGTGCTGGCAGGCTTTCTTTTTGGTGATGAAAAAATAATACAACCTAAAGAGCCCGGGTTGGCAAAAAAGCCCGGAAAGGCTAAAATAAACTATGAAATATCCGGCTACAGTAAGTTTATTGATAAAAATGGTTACCCGGCGGTTCGCCCGCCGTGGGGAACATTAAACGCTATTAACCTGAATACCGGTGAATATGTGTGGAAGGTTACGCACGGCGAATTCCCCGAATTGATGGCCAAAGGCATACCAAAAACAGGGGCAGAAAGTTATGGTGGCCCGGTTATTACTGCCAGTGGCCTGATATTCATCGCCGGAACTAAGGATAGCAAGATAAGGGCCTACAGTAAAAAAACAGGTAAGTTGCTTTGGGAATTTAAACTTCCTGCTGCAGGTTTTGCTACACCCAGTACTTACGAAGTTAGCGGCAAACAGTATTTAGTAATTGCTTGCGGTGGCACTAAGCTTGAATCGCCATCGGGTGATAGTTATGTAGCTTTTGCATTACCTAATAAAAAATAATGGTGAAAGGACCAGTCACGCCATGGGTTTTTGAAAGCGAAAGGTAGTGACAAATCCGCGATCTGAATTAGACCGCTTAACAGAAATATAGAGTAATCATTAGGTTGTTGCCCCTTGCTTTGCATATCCAAAATTAACACGTTTGCCGGACCTTAAATGCAGGCTATTAAAAAAATGATTTAGAACACAGATCTGTCCGGTTTGGAAACATGTCGTACAGCAATCGTTCAGACCTTTGCTTTATAATAGCTGATCCTTGTAGGATTAGAACTATTATTTAAGCTGTTAGTGAGGCTAACATTTTTAAATTTTTTAAAAAATGGTTCGAATTGTGTCCAGTCAGGAGACATCTTTTAGATTTGAATAGTCTTTCTGAGGTATAAGCTGCCGTTTGATATATTTTAATGATCCCGGCACGCACACTCATGATGCTCGTTAAGATAGGCGATGGTCGATCTGGCCATCGTTTCCAGAATATCAATACTAATGTCTGAGAGGTTTTTTATGAAAGCAAGCTTTGCCAATTTTAAATTTGCCCAAGCTCCCTAACAATCTGTAACTTCGATTATAGTTTTCCGTCGAATCAATTAAATTATAAAATGAAAAAAGCAATTGCCGGACTAACCTTCATGCTATCCTTCTGCGTTGTCACTACACATTCGGGCGGTTTTCTAAAAGTTCCACAAAAGCCAATGACTTCGATGATATGCGGAACTACCGGAGCGCAGGCTTTACAAGGTGGATTAGATATTCTAAAAAATGGAGGCAATGCCATGGATGCTGCCTTAAGTACTTCATTAAGTCAGGTCGCGCTGGCCGCAGGTTC
>JBDSIC010000242.1:0-6423 GCA_039918195.1 Mucilaginibacter sp. | reverse complement strand
GAAGGGGAGGGCTTTATATATCATACTTTATATATCGTATTGTAGAACTTCTTTTTTAAATCTTCCCCTTCGGGGAGGATTTAGGAGGGGTTTTTATTCTTCATCTTAAACTGGTGCGGCGTTAGTTTAATGATCTTTTTAAACTGCTCGTTAAAATTGGTGAGGTTATTAAACCCGCACTCGTAGCAAACGCTGCTTACTGATATATCGCTTTCCATCAGGCGCTGGCAGGCGTAACCAATGCGTATCTCGTTCACAAAATGAGAAAAATTCTTTTTAGTACGGTTTTTAAAATACCGGCAAAATCCAGAGTAGCTCATATTGGCTATCTCTGCAACCTTGTCCAATTGTATGTTCTCGGTAAAGTGCGTCATCACATAATCAAATACTTTGTTCAGGCGGTCGCTGTCGCGCGCATTCTGGCCGCTTACATCAGGGCTCGATAATAATTCGTACTCATCAGTTTGGGCCAGGGTGGATAACAGCTGTAACAAAGCGATCAGCCTGTCCATACCCTCCAGCTCATAAACAGAATTCATTTGCTGTTCACTTATCTCTCTTGCATCACCCAAAAGCCGTATGCCCATTTTCGACCGCTCAAAAAGCAGCTTGATCTTTTGCATTTCGGGTACATTAGGGAAGTGGGCGCCCAAAAAATCTTCCTGGAAATGTATCACCAGCGAACCGCCCGCTTCGTCTGCATTATCTTTACGGAAAAGGTGGGGCAGGTTAGGCCCTAATAATATCAATTCGCCAACGGCAAAATCGCCTACATGGTTGCCTATAAAGCGCTTGCCCCGGCCTTGCAGTATCAATGTAATTTCGTACTCAGAGTGATAATGCCAGGGCGTTTCAAAATAGGGGGTAACGAATTTGTCTATCAAAAAAGACGAGTTTTTTGATAGCGGTAATTTTTGAATTAATGGTCGCATCGGTTATAATAAAAAGTTAATGTGCATAATATTTTTTATATACCTATTATAATGTCAAAAAACTTTAATTTTTTGATTTAAAAGCGGTGCAATAACCCTTATTTTAGCCTAACCTTTGAACCGTGCTGATTCCGTGCTACCTTTATCAAAATAAATATAATGCCGCCTGTTCAACTAAATTACCTGCCCAAACTACCTAAGGATATTATGCCCGCAATAGGCTGCATAGGGGCGGGGTTTATTATGGCCGACTGCCATTTAGCAGCCTACAGGCAAACAGGCTTTAACCCCATAGCCATATCCTCACGCGATTTTGCAAAAAGCAAGGCAGTGGCTCAAAGGCACAGTATTAAACATATTTACAGCGATTACCGTGATCTGCTGCACAATCCCGAAGTAAGCATCCTGGATATTGCAGTACCGCCCCATGTGCAGTTAGAAGTTATCCGCGAAGCGGTAAAACATAAAGACCATATTAAGGGGATACTGGCACAAAAACCAATGGGGAGTAACTATAAAGAAGCCCAAGCCATTGTTAAACTATGCGCCGACGCCGGTATAACGCTGGCCGTTAACCAAAATATGCGGTACGACCAATCTATACGTGCCTGTAAGTCGGCATTAGGGCAGGGCTTATTGGGTGAGCCTGTTTTCGCGACCATTGATATGCGCGCCATTCCGCATTTTATGGACTGGCAAAAGGAACTGGGCTGGGCCACGCTGCGCATGATGAGCATACATCACCTGGATAGTTTCCGCTATTTATTTGGCGAGCCGGTGAGTGTTTATGCAAGTGTAACACAGGACCCGCGCCTGCAAAAAAGCATTGACCACCAGGACGGTATTTGTGTATATATACTGGAATATGCCAGCGGCCTGCGCGCCGTAGCCTGGGACGACATTTGGACCGGTCCCGCCCGTGAAGGCGCTATTGCCGACCATTATATAAAATGGCGTGTAGAAGGCACCGAAGGATTTGCCAAAGGCAGCATAGGCTGGCCGGCATACCCCGAAAGGCAGCCAAGCACCATTGATGTATCCAGCACTAAATATCCTGGCGCATGGGTAAGTCCGCGGTGGGACGAGGTGTGGTTCCCTGATGCTTTTGCCGGTCCCATGGCGCAGCTGCTTTGCGCGGTGGAAGACGGCACGATACCGGAAATAAGTGGTGAGGATAACCTAAAAACCGTGGCGCTTGTAGATGCCTGCTACTTGTCGCTCAAACAGCATCGCCCGGTTTTTATTGAGGAGATTTTTTAAATGTGCAGATGTAAATATGCAGATGATAAAAAACCTTGCGCGCATGGTTCCCCTCTTCAGAGGGGCAGGAGTGTGTTTTTGAAGCGATAGAATAAAACAAATCCGAAATCCGATATAAGATGATGCAGGTCGGCATATTTACAGGCTATTTCCCTTACGGTTTAAATGAAACCGCCAAACGCATACGCGATACCGGCTTTAACAACGTACAATTGGATGTCAGCTTTAAGGATATGGATGTCTCATCGGGGCAGCTTACCGTTCAAAAGTGTCGCACCATACAGGATGCCTTCAGCGCATATAATTTGCAGGTAAGCTGTATATCGGGCTATACCAATTTGGTACACCCAAAGCCGGCACAGCGCAAAGCTAATCTGAACCGGCTTAAAGAAATCATCACTTTTGCCCGTGAACTGGGTTCACCCTATGTTATCAGTGAAACAGGCACGTTTAACCCCGGCAGCGACTGGGTGCATCATCCTAAAAACAAAACGAAAGAAGGCTATGACGACTGCCTGAATATGATAAAAGACATCACCGCCTTCGCAGCCGATAACGGAGTGACCTTTTTGGTTGAAACTTACGTGAACAATGTAATAGGCTCGGTAGAAGAAACGCTGCGGTTATTTGCTGATGTTGACAGCCCTAACCTGGGTTTGCTGATGGATCCAACCAATTACTTTGAAGACCATAACATTGACGCGATGGATGATACACTGAACCAAATATTCGACGCTTTGTCGCACAAAATAAAAATAGCCCACGCCAAGGATGTTAAGCGCGCGGCAACCATGCAGGGCATAACTATGGCCGGTATTGACGCTACCGAAGGGCATAACCTGCGCGGCGTAGGTATGATAGAACTGCCGGCCCCGGGCCTGGGCTCATTAAACTACGATCTGTATTTAAGCAGGCTTGGCAATGATCATCCCGGCATACCCATAATTATTGAGCACTTAGATGAAAGCGATGTGCCGAGGGCTAAGCGTTTTTTGGATGAGAAGTTGAGAGAGGTGGGGTAGGAGCCTCACCTAATCCGATAGCAATCGGATCCTCTCCTTTGGAGAGGACTTGAGAACCTTGACGGGGAATAAGTCAATAATCTTAATTACGAACAATTATGCACGCTTTTTTAAAGTCTCCCCCTTTGGGGGAGATCCGGTAGCCATCGGATTAGAGGGGGTTTAAACAGTCGCGTGTTCTTCAACTTTTGCCATATCGGCATCAGGTTTGGCTACATCTTTAAGCGGTACACGGCCACGGTCTTTACGCAATATCCTGTTAAATAGTGATATCTCACGGTCGAACAGGAAACGGAGGAATAGCCAGGTCCATGATTTATGGTAGTGCAGGGTATCGTAATACTCGGGCGCGCCTTTCTTTATAAGCGGTAATTTATTCCACGGGATAGAAGGAAAATCGTGATGCTCGTTATGGAAACCTACGTTAAAGGCAACCCTGTTCAGTTTGCCGTAATAGCTGTATGTTTCCTGTTCGGCACTGTGGGTAAGGTAATGTTCCTGTATCCAGCGTGCGCCAAGCGGGTGCAAACCTACCGAGAACATAAAGCTCAGGAACAGGTAGCCTATAGCCGGCCAGCCCATAAAGTACCATATAGCGGTGGTAAAAACTACCTGCACGGCTACATTGAATACTATCCACTTGTCAAAATTCTGTATCTCGCGTAGGCGCGACAAACGGAACAACTGGAATACCGGGAAAAACAACAGCCATATGGCTTTACCAAAAAACGAATTATTTATCATTTTGGCTTCCCAACGGTTAGGCAGGTCGGCATCAAGCTCATGTATACCCTGGAACGAGTGGTGTTTTATATGATAACGCTCAAACGATACCGAGCTTGGGAAAATTTGCGGCATATTGGCAAACATACCTGCCCAGCGGTTGGCATTGGCACTTTTAAACAGCAGTTTATGCGCGCATTCGTGTATCATTACAAACAAAGCGTGGTCGGCAAAAGCGCCTAATAAATAGGCTGCACCTACAATAACCCACCAGGCCTGGTCGCGTAATACCCAGGCCATTGCTACCTGGAAAAGTACCAGGCCAATAATGGCGAAAATAGTTGTAGGATCTTTGCCTATCAGGTTACGGATATGCGGGTATTGCTTAAGAATTTCCTTAGTGCGTATACGATGCGGTTCAGAATATTCTGAATAAATGAAGTCAGTTTTTTTTGCCATGCGAGTGTAAATATAGACATAACGTTTTAAAATCATTATTATTTGCTGACGAAAAAAACTTCTGATTAAAAAAATTAACTCAGGTAAGCATTCGCCAAGCAGGGAAAAAAGTAAACCTGTTATCGCTACATTAATAAATCGGCCAGTATTAACAAAATGTTAATGAGGTAATTTTATACTGCAAATATACCTTTGGGCATGCCTGCCAAAGTTAAGTTACCTGTTTACGCTATTGTAGAACTGTTGATGCGTTTAGCACACCTCGATAAAAAAATTGGCAGTTATAAAGATCATAGGGTATACGATTGCTATACGCTTGTAAAAACCACGGGCGGCAGTATCTGCTTCCCCGGCGATTTGGTGGATAAGCAATTTAATGATCCTGAACAAATTACAAACAACGAACTCGCCGAAACCCTGGTAACATTTAAGCCTGCTAAAATATAACAAACCATTTTTACTTAACCATGTTAGATAAGTATGCTTAACCATGTTAGTTAAGTATAAAGTAACAGGTTATGAAAGCCGATAAGCATTATAAATTCATTAACAGCATCACCGGTTATTCTATTTTTTACCACTCGTTAAGCAGCAGCCTTGATCCGCAGGCGATAAAGGCAGAACTGGAAAAGGTTAAAGCGCAGGTAGCCATACAGCATGGCCTGCTGCTCACCACAGTTTATTGGCAGGAAGTAAAAGATGATGTGGTGGAGTAATAAAAAACCCCTGCCTTATCGAAGGGCAAGGGCAAAAATTCACAACAATTGTTTAACCTTACGGTCAATTCCTAACTGCAATATGAATCTCTGCTTTGTATAACAAGCGCATTTACAGTTGGTTTGCCTTAAACTAAAAATTTGCAGAAACACTAAAACTATAAATAATCAGTTATTAACCGGGTAAATATGTTGTTTTTCGTTTTACCTTTACAACGCAATTAAATTATAAAATTAATACTATGAAAAGATCATTTCAGTTAAAGTCAGTATCATTTGCGATAGTGGCTCTCTTAATTTCAGGTTTCGCTTCGGCACAGGAAACCCCAAAACCGGTAGCAAGCCCCCGTGACAGTATAACTGCTAAAGCTGGCAGCGCCACTATTACTATTAAATACGGCAGCCCATCTGTTAAAGGCCGCAAAATATGGGGCGGGTTAGTGCCTTACGGGCAAGTATGGCGTACAGGTGCTAACAATGCTACAACGTTTACAACTGATAAAGACGTAACCGTAGAGGGTAAAAAACTTGCTGCGGGTACTTATTCTTTTTTCGCGATACCTACTGAAGGAGATTGGACAATTATATTTAACAAAGTAGCCGAGCAATGGGGTGCATATAAATATGATGTTGCCGAAGATGCACTGCGCGCTACGGTTAAGCCTGTAAAATCCGCCGCTAAAAGCGAACGATTGGTTTACGCGGTTAATACCAACGGATTTACCCTTAGCTGGGATGATGTAACCATACCGGTATCAGTAAAATAAGCCTAAAAATATTTATTTGAAAAAAGCCATCCTGTATAGGGTGGCTTTTTTGTTTAAATGGCATTTTCCCCTGTATATTTACTGCATGGCTACCCCTGATGCAAAAAAACGCAACCACCGTGTTATTACAATAGTAATACTTGCCGGGGCAATATTCCTGGTTACTGTGCTGGCCGGCTACCCGCAATTTATCGAGCGTTATTATTCGCAGGGACTGTATCCGTTTATTTGCATGATATTGCACCCCGTTTTTAACCTGTTGCCTTTTAGCGTGGGCGATCTGTTATATATAACAGCCGTTGGCGGATTTATTTATGGACTGGTACAAATGATAAGGCTGTTATTTAAAAAGCAGTTTAAAAAAAGCTTAAATGCATTGCTTGGCCTCATCATCAGCATGCAGGGCGCTATTATCATTTTTTATCTTTTTTGGGGGATGAACTATTTCAGGCCATCCGCCGCCGAACGCCTGCACTTGCAGGATACTGTGTATAGCGTAAATGAACTTAAGGCGGTAACCGGTCTATTGATAGACAGCGCCAAT
>JBDSIC010000241.1:0-2785 GCA_039918195.1 Mucilaginibacter sp. | reverse complement strand
TACACTAAAAACCAGGTCGCCGGTAGCCGGGTTGTATACCGATTTACCTGCATTTGATATGCCCTCGATATCTTCCAGGGGTGCGGCGGAAAACAGGCTAATGCGCACATTTTTGCAGGCGTATAGCCCGGTTAACGTATTTTCTTGCCTAAACAAGCTTGTCACCAGTGTTATTATTAGGATAAATTGTGTCATCGTCGGGAGTTTGTGTTGATATTCCAGCTGAAGCCCGCCGCCACGCCCGCACTGCGTAATTTCACAGCGCCATAGCCAATATTAGTAAGCGGAAGCTTTAAAAATGGCTGAAGCGAAACGCCAAACCTTGAATTAAGCTGACGGGTATAAGTGGCCTGCAGGTTAAGTACGCCAAACAGGTGTTTATTTTGGTTTGATATATCTATAGTCGGGGCAGCGGCATTGTTAAATGTGTATTTTTCGTTCAGCATTAAGTATGATGAGATACCCGTACCTACGCTGATGCTGTTGCGCTGTTTGCTGTATAATTTGTAATCGATATTTAATGGTATATCCAGCACGCGGCAATCAGCCGTTACACTTTGTACGTTATAGTTTTTATAGCCGTTAGTATAACTTTGCGCACCGCTGATGTAAGGCTTATAACCATACAGGGCACCGGTACTCACCGTAAATTTTTTACCCAAGCCCACCGAGAACATCACACCGAAATTGCTGCCTCCCCGGCCATTTTGAAGTGAGTTAACCCCATTTACGTCGGGCGCGGCCAATACGCTCAGCGTAAATACAGGTCGTGGTTTCCATTCCGGCTGCTTAATTTTTAGGTTTTGTTTTGTTGATGTTTCTGTCGCAGGTTCTATTGCTGCGATAACTTCGGGCTGTTTTGAAATGCTGTCAATAGTTGGCCCACCGGTTTTAACTGTTGGCGCAACCACCAATGGCTGGTTAGCTATTTTATAGGAAGTACTATCCGGCCCGATACCCGCACTTGCAGGCAGCTCAACATTGTCTTGTTTATCCTCATCTTGCTTAGTACCGAAGTGGGTTATGTCCGGATCTAATGCGTACTGTTTAGATACAATTATTTCTTTTTCAGCCTGCAGCGGTATAATGCCTTTTTGTGCTTCATTGTTCAAAACGGAGTTACCTGCTTTTTCGATAGGGTTAACAGAACGAGGCTTGCTTTTTTGCACAACGTAATGCTTTTTAGTTGGTATAGTACCCGTTGACCTCAACGCCCACCAGCCTATGGCAACCAATAACATGGCGGCAATGCCACCTGCAACACGCAACCAGGCTATACGGCCTTTACCCCTGCTATCCAGCATTTCCTGCATGGAATCCCAGTCTTCCTCGCGGAAATTAGTATGCTGATCGCTGTTTTGCATCGCGTTTTTAAATAGATCATCCAACTCTTTATCCCTGTCTCTTTCCATTACCTGATGTTGCTTCTAAAAAAATCGTTAAACAAGTTGGTTGTACTAATGGCCACAATAGGCGCGTAACCTATGCTGCCATTGTAGTTGGTATTATTATCACGCGCATCTGCCGACAGGATCATCTGCTTCAGCTTTTGCCGGGCTTTGTGCAGGTTTGATTTTGATGCCCCTGCCGATATTTGCAGCATCCCCGCTATTTCATCGTGCGAGTAGCCCTCAATGGCAAAAAGGTTAAACACCAGCCGGTAAGCTTTTGGCAGGCGTTGCACCATGGCCAGCAGGTCGTTATAGTTCAGCCTCCTGTCGGGCAGTTCCATGTCGCTTAAATGTTCGGCTTTGTCCAAATCTTCGGTGTAACCCATTTTTATGGTGGAGCGGTAATGGTCAATAGCGGTATTGGTCATTATCCGCCCCATCCATATTTTAAATGGGCGACCCTCATCATATTTGTGCAGATATTTAAAAACCTTAAAAAATCCCTGGTTCATCACTTCGGCGGCTTCATCGCGGTTGCCGGTATAGCGCAGGCAAATAGCCATAGCGTAACCATAGTACAGTTTATACAGCCTTTTCTGGCTGTTCCTGTCCTGCTGCAAGCAGCCGCTTATTAGTTGATGTAGTTTATCTTCCGCCATTTGGTGGTTAGGGCCAGTCAATTATTTTTTAGTTCCGTTGTGCCGAATACCCATACCCTGTTAAATATATGAATATCAGTACTGTAATTTTATAAACACATAAAAAGAACGCTGATAAGCTTAATTAATAGCAATTACGTGGAGTGTTGGCCGGGCGTTGCTTTGGAAAGAATATTTTTTTTAAAGGATTGCAAGTGAGGACACCTGCGAGGGGATAATTAACAAAAACGCCGTTGCAATGGCAAATATAAAGTTTGGAATGTAGGGTGTGCCTTACCCCTTCCACCGGCAATGCAATGCAAAACGTTGAGCCTTTATTTTCTGAACTGTTTACCCATATATGGGCCGCCTTCGCGTTAATTATTTCTGACAAGATATATAGGCCAAGTCCCAACCGGGGAAGGTATGTTGTTTGTTGCCGCTAACTGCCGCTATGTTTAATAAATTAGAACGAATAAATTACCCGCTAAAAATCTGAGTACTCCGCGGCCTGCAGAAAGGTAATATCAATTTTAGATACATTGTTTTTATGCTGCGGTTGGGGGCTTAGCAACTTCCACTCAGCATCACCGATAAAAGTGTTCCAATGTTTTTCACGCTCCTGTTTGTTAGCAAAAACCGTCATATACATCAGGTTAGGCATATGGCTGCCGGCTATAACCGAGCCGTAAAACACCGCGTTAAATCCTAAACGATTAAATATGCCTATCTCATTACCTTCGTTAAACATGCCCA
>JBDSIC010000240.1:0-6778 GCA_039918195.1 Mucilaginibacter sp. | reverse complement strand
CCGTGGTGGTCAACTGTCCAGTAAAACCCGCCATGCGTATTATCGGCAAAATGTGATACGATGTAGGTGTAGGCCCTTTCGGCCATGTCGAGGTATTTTTTATCACCGGCCAGGTTGTAGGCCGATGAAAATGTCCATAACACACGGGCATGTAAAACCGACCCTTTGGGCGCATCAGTAAAAACATGGTTGTCATGATCTATTTTACCTGTAATGCCGCCGTTTACATCGTCCCGTGCATAGTCCATCCAGTAAGAAAGGATGCGGCTTAGTTCCGTAGTCATTTCGGCATGGTACTGCTCCGGCTTGATGTAATTTTCCAAATATTTAAGTTTTCACCGTTGCCGGTACAGTATAAATTATTTCTGTTTATTTAATTGGCACATACTGTATTAATTAAACAAATTAATGCGGGCAATACTACCTGCGGTTTTAGCATCATCAGCCATTTTTTGACTTTATTGCAAACCGGTTTAATTATTAGCTTCAATATGTGCCAATTAAATAAATAATTGAACAGACCAAAACTACGGGTGCCGATTTGATTACATTAATACTATTTTATCATTTAATTATATTAAAAGTACTTTCCTTCTTTTTTGACGATCTAAAGTATTTACTTCGAAATCAATTATAAACTACGCCAGTAAATAACTCTATATCTTCTTTATATGAAGAATTGCAATATCATAAGGGAAATTACCCCGCTTGTACAGCGCGATTGTTTTATGCTGTTTTCGCGGGTGAAAGACCAGTTTACCTTCCCGCTGCATTACCACGACGAGTTTGAGCTGAACCTGTTACTAAATGCCCCCGGGGCCAGGCGCATAGTAGGCAACCACATGGATGTTATACAGGATGCTGAACTTGCCTTAATAGGCCCCAACCTTATACACGCCTGGTTTACGCACAATTGCAAAAGCACAGAGATAACTGAAATTACCATACAATTTCATAAGGACCTGTTTGAGCAGCAGTTTTTAACACGAAACCAGTTACGCAGTATCAAAGAAATGTTCGAGCGTTCTTCGCTGGGTGTCTTGTTTTCGCAGGAAGCTATTGGGGACATCAAGTCGAGGATAATGAATTTAGGCCAGAAAACAGGTTTTGATTCGGTATTAGAGCTGATGTCCATATTATACAAACTATCTCTCAGCAAAGATTATCACACGCTGGCCGATTCGGGCTATTCGGACAAGCAGATAAACTATAACAGCCGCCGTATTCAAAAAGCATTTGACTACATGAGTGTTAATTATAGTAAGCCGCTGTTCCTGTCGGAAGTTGCCGCGATAGCCAACATGCCCGAAGTATCCTTCAGCCGGTTTATTAAGAAACGTACCGGCACAACTTTTATTGAAAGCCTGAACGAGATACGCATTGGCCATGCCAGCCGTATGCTGATAGACAGCACGGATACAGTGTCGGAAATAGCCTATCTGTGCGGCTTTAACAACATATCTAATTTTAACAGGACATTTAAAAAGAAGAAAAAATGCACACCTAAGGAGTTCAGGGAGAACTACCTGGACAACAGGATATTTATTTAAACACTACATAAACAACCTCTATATAGAAAAAACCATTACATGATCACGATTAGAAAATACTTTATTGCATGGGCAATTGCAGCCATCCCATGCACAGCCGCCTTTTCGCAAAGCGAACAGGACGCTTTAATGATGGGTAAAAAAAACCTGTGTATCGCAGCATCTTACGGCTACAGCAGTTGGGATAAATACTGGGAAGGCACCCTGAAAAGAGATAATTTAAACATAGGCACCTTTTCGACCCAAAGCGCCATGGTGATGCTTAACTATGGCATTACCAACAATTTAAATATCATGGCATCACTGCCCTATGTATCAACCAAAACAACCGGCGGTACCTTATCCGGGCTTAACGGACTACAAGATGTGTCTTTTTTTGTAAAATACCGCCCGGTAAAAAAGGTATTCGGCAGGCAAAAGTTTACTTTTTTCGCTATTGGCGGCTATACGGCCCCTTCGCATAATTATAATATCGACCTGATGCCAATGTCAATTGGTATGGGCAGCAATGTATTAACCGGCAGGCTGATCGCCGATTACCAGTTCAGTAAAATATTCATCACAGCATCAGGCTCATTTATGTACCGTAATAATGTAAACATCGACCGGACAGCCTACTTTACAACCCACCAGATAAACTCAAGCGAAGTGGAGATGCCAAACGCAGGCAACTACCAGCTGCGTACCGGTTACCGTACCCCCATGTTAATTGCCGAGGCCTTTGTTGATTACCAGCGCACCTTTGGCGGTTTTGACATTCGCCGTAACGACATGCCATTTGTAAGCAACCAGATGAACAGCACCAACCTGGGCTTTGAAGGTAAATATTACCTGAAGAAACTACCTGAGCTTGGCCTGCACGCCACCGTTTGGCGCACCCTTGATGGCCGCAATGTTGGCCGGTCAAGCGGTTTTATGGCAGGCATACTCTATACCTTAAAATTTGGCAATCACCCAATCACCAGACTGTAACATCATGAAAAGAACATATACTTATACGGGCCTGATCCTTTTATCTTTAGTAGCCTTTGCAGCATGTAATAAAGACATCATTGAAAATAACAGCGACTATACTGCGCTCGAACCCAAAAACCTTGATATAAACGCGAGCGGATGGAAACCGCTTATTATTACATCGGCTGATGAATTTGCTTTACCGATACCTGAAAGTGTAAGCTCCGAAAGCTATAAAAACGAACTCAGCAGCCTAAAAACTGTGTCGGCAAACTTAACTACTGAGCAAAAAAACATCATCAACTACTGGAAGGTTGGCAGTGTGCTTAGGTGGAATGAAATTATGCGCGAACTGGTGGCCAAGCATAACCTGCCGCCGTATCAAAACCCGGATGGCACGTATCCTATCCCAAGCCCGGCAAATCCATTCTCGTACCCGGAATTTCCTTTTTCAAACCCGCCTTACGCGGCAAGGGCCTACGCTTATGTTAGCGCGGCGCAATACGACGCATTAATATCTGCCTGGCATTTTAAAGCTAAATATAACCGCCCCGCACCTTATAAAGTTGACGCATCTGTAACCGTCAGCATACCTAAAAGCGAGCTTGCAGCTTACCCGTCAGAAGATGCCGTTGTAGCCGGTGCTTCGTTTGAAATGATGAAGCTGCTTTTTCCTGCCGACATTGAATTTATCACCAAAAAGGCACAGGAAGAAAAAAACTACCGTTTGTGGAGCGGTGCCAATGTGATGAGTGACATCAACGCCGGCGACTCGCTTGGCCGCTGGGTGGCACGCAAGGTTATTGCCCGTGCAAAAACCGATGGCATGGGTGCTGCGGTTGGCAACCCCGAGCTTTGGAAAAAACTGGAAACCGACTGCATGGCAAAAGGCTTAACGCCCTGGTATTCGCTTGAACTGCCTAAACGCCCGCCGATGTTACCTGTTTATGGCAATGTTAAGCCCATGCTTTTTGCCCCGGAGGCCGTTGCTACGATAAGGCCTGACGCGCCGCCGGCAGCAGGGTCGCCGCAAATGCGAAAGGAGCTTGACGAAATTTTAAACTTTACCAAAAACCCTACCCGCGAGCGTATGCGCATTGTGAACTTTTGGGCCGATGGTGTAGGTACTTACACCCCGCCCGGCCACTGGAATGCCATTGCTACGGCCGAGTTTGTCAATCATCAATACAGCGAGGTACGCTGGGCCCGCAACTATGCACTGTTAAATGCATCAATGATGGATGCGGCCATTATATGCTGGAATACCAAGTACTTTTACTTTAACGCACGCCCATGCCAGTTGGATAACCGTATAAAAACCTTAACAGGCGTACCAAATTTCCCGGCATATATTTCGGGGCACTCTACTTTTAGCGGTGCGGCCGAAACCATATTAAGTTACCTTGTACCCGAAAAAGCCAAAGCGTTTAAAGCGATGGCCGACGAAGCATCTGTATCAAGAATGTATGGCGGTATACATTACCGCGCAGATTGCGAACAGGGTTTAATAGCAGGTGAAAAAGTAGGCAGCTATGCCGTGAACAGGGCAAAGGTTGATGGAGCAAATTAGAGCACGAATCCTGCTGTGAAACTTTAACTACACTCAGCATCAGCATATAAAAAAGGCCCGGTAATTTAACCGGGCCTTATCAAATCAATTATCACACACCTTTACTCAGTATCCTTAATAAAGCCTTTGTTTTTATCCACTAAACTGTAAATATTTTTTACTGATGCTGCCGAGGTCAAACCGTCTTCGGGGGTGTTGATGGCATAGTCAAGCAATTGCTTTACCGACGAAACAGCTACGTGCATCCTGGTATCTGACGATGCATAGTAAATATATACGGTGCCATCCTTATCAGCTATCCAGCCATTTGAAAACACCACGTTTGATACATCACCAACACGCTCTTCGCCCTCGGGGGCTATAAAATAACCTGCAGGCTTGTGTATAATACGAGTAAGCTCAACCAGGTCTGTCATAAAAATATACAACACATAACGTAAACCTGCCGCCGTATTACGCACACCATGTGCCAAATGCAGCCAGCCTTTGTCGGTTTTTATAGGTTCGGGACCGAGGCCTATTTTCGCTTCGTTAATGGTGTGGTATACTTTGTTGTCGATCACGATCTCTTCGTCAACCACGGCATTGGTCATATCTTCGGCAAGGCCAAAACCGATACCGCCGCCTTTCCCGGCTTCAATAAAACCATCCTGTGGACGGGTATAAAAGGCATATTTACCGTCAACAAACTCGGGGTGCAGCACTACGTTGCGCTGCTGCGGCGACGGGGTTTTCAGGTCCGGCAGCCTTTCCCAGTTCTCAAGGTCATGCGTGCGCACTATACCGCATTGCGCAATAGCTGATGACTGGTCGCCCTCAGCAGCCGATGGGTCGCGACGCTCGGTGCAGAACACGCCATATATCCAGCCATCCTGGTGCCGGGTCAAACGCATATCGTAAATATTCGTGTCCTCCTCCTGGCCGGGGTAGCCGGGTATTAAAACCGGTTTGTCCCAAAAACGAAAATTATCAATCCCGTTTGGGCTTTCGGCTATCGCGAAAAACGACTTGCGGTCATTCCCTTCTACCCTTGCCACCAGTAAATATTTGTTGTTCCATTTTATAGCGCCGGCATTAAAGGCCGCGTTGATGCCTATTCGCTCTAAAAACAAGGGGTTTGTTGCCGGGTTCAAATCATACTTCCAAAAATATGGTGCATGCTGTGCCGTTAACACCGGGTTTTGGTAACGCTGGTAAACACCATTGCTATCCCCTGCCGGTATATTTTTAAGCGCGACCAATTTTTCATAATCACCCTTTATCTTTTTCAGTCTTTCGATAAAAATTGTATCCATTTCTTAGCTTAATCTTCAAGTTTATTCCACCAGGTTTTCTTCAATATTATTATGATCACGGTTAATGCTGCAACAGTTACCAGCAATGGTAGTTTCATCCATAAAATAAAATACATGGGTAAAATGGTTAGGCAGAGCTGTGCTATTATACCAAGCACCACATTAAACATATCCAGCTTAAAGCGCTTATTAGCTTTGAACGACGGATCGTCGGCCACAACCAACTCATGTATAGGTTGCCAAACTCCCCAGGGCCTAACGGTGCTGTAAAACTTCTTTAAAACTTCGGTATCGGTCGGTGGCGCGGTGTAAGTGCCTATTATACAACCGGCTATCGAAATTACAAATAGTAATGGCCAGTTATACAGGGGCAATCCATCAAATATAAAAGGGAACACCAGCGATGCCGCGACACCTGCTATCATACCCCAGAAAAATCCGTTGGCATTAAACCGCCACCAGTACCACTTAAGTATGTTTGCGGCCATGTATCCGCCGTATAAAGCGCCTACTATCCATTGGATAATGGAGTTTACATCCTTGGCAAAAAAACCGAGGACGACCCCGATAAATACCACCACCACACCAACAATATAATTGGCCGTTATGGTTTTTTTAACCGAGGCGTTGGGGTTTACATATTTTAAATATATATCATTTACCACGTAGGCCTGCGCGGCATTAAGCGTACCCGAAAACGTGCCCATAAACGCGCCCAGCAATCCTGTTAGCACCAGGCCGAGTATGCCAACCGGTAAAAAATTATTAATGGCTGCGGGCAAAATTCTTTCGAAATCGGTAACGCCATTAACCTTCAGGTCCAGCTGGTTGTAGTACAGCAGCGCCAGTACGGTTAATCCTATCACCATGGTATAACGTATTGGCAACAGTACAATAGATACAAACCCCGTCATCTTTGATGCATCCTTTGGCGACCGTGATGACAGCACCTTTTGCATATCGTAATTTGGCGCAGGACCCGCAAGGCTTGAGAATATGCCCTTGCACAGCATCATCATAAAAAATGCACCAAATACGCTGAAACCGTCCTCCGCTATTTTTTTGTTGGCATCGGGCACAATGTGCGACCAATCCAGGTTCAAATTCCAGCCGAAGAAAGGGTTGTCCCATCCCTGCGGAAAGGCCACTGTATTGGCTTTAAGGTGCATCATGGCAATTATGCCAATAGCGACACAACCAATGGTCATAATGATGTATTTGATCACATCGCCCAGCACAATACTGTGCATACCCCCAAGTATTGAATAGAACATGGCAAAGAGTGTGAACACAATACCATAAAAATGTGGAACATACTTTTGCGAAACTTCAAAAGGCACGTAGGCCTTCACAAGATCCCAGGGTAAAAATATTTCCATGAATTTACCCAACCCCACAAAGCCATATGC
>JBDSIC010000239.1:0-2750 GCA_039918195.1 Mucilaginibacter sp. | reverse complement strand
CACGGGCCGGATTTTTCGATCCAAATCAAAAAGGCCCAACGTATTTACATTTCCGTTATCAAACCGCAAGGCCGAATCCCAGTCTACCTGATCTGTTAAACTGTACCAGGTAAACCCATAAATAGGAATACCATCCCGCTTTAAACGGCGCACATTAGCAAATTGGGTTTGCAGCCATCTAACCGAGTTTGGTTCAGAAATATTAGTTTCGGTGTGCATTACCGGGAGTTTATACCGATTATAATACTGTTGGGTAATTACATAATAACCAAATATTTCGCCGGCTGCAGATGTGCTTCCATCTTCATGCACCATATGCTCATTAGTGACATAATAATCATTGCCCATAACACAGCTGCCTCTGATCAAATTGTTTTCAAACCAGCGATATTCTTCTTTGGTCATGCCGTTGGCCAACAAGTACTCGTACATTACTACGCTTACCGGGTAGCCATAACTCAAGTCGAGCGACAGGAACCTTTTTTGATTCAGGAACGTTGCCAAGGGGTCGCACTCAGGAGTTTCAGGGTGGAAATATTCAGATGATTCACTTTGAATAAAAACCGCGTCGGGCTGTATTTCTAATATGGCATGCATAGCTAATACATTGGCTTTGCATAAAATTTTCAATGCATTCACAAACGAGCGATCGTCTGTTTTGCATTCGTTCCACCAGCCATATTGCCCGGAGAACATGGCGGTAATAAATATCTCATTTACCGGGGTATAAAATCGGATATGCGGATAGCGCCTAGAAAAGGCCCTGGCAAATTCGGCGAAATGTACCGGCCAGTCCTCATTCTGAAAATCGCCAACCCAATCGGGCACACCAAAATGGCATAAGTCTACAATTGGGGTAATACCCAATTCTTTCAGGTAATTAAAGGTTTCATCACAAAAGCTCCAGTCATATCTGCCGGGCCCAACGTGTACGCTATAATAGGGTGGGCCGTAACGCAGCGTATCAATCCCCATTTCTTTAACCAATTCAAAATCGGTTCTCCAAAGCTTGTAATGGCCACATTTTTCCATTTCGTCTACACGCTTACGGCTGCCATCCGGCAGGGTGATCATCGGGTAACTGTTTTCGATACCGGTAGCAAAAAGAAATTTGTTTCTGTTCATAATTTTTATAAAGTAAAAGCCGCTTATTACTAAGCAGCTTTTACAACTTAAATTTTCTTATTTGCTTATTTTCTTTTGCTTATCGGCAAGATACTTTTCAATCACTTTTCTATCGTTCGAGCCAGTGGCTCTTTTTGCACCTACAAGCGCTTGCGTGCTAATTCCTAATTTTTCCGCTTCGTACTTTACCTCGTACTTTTCGCCGGAGTTCACTTTTTTTCGATCAGTTGTTGTTCCTTTGGCAGCCATGATAATATTTTTATAAGGTAAATATTTTAACTATAACAATAATTTGGAATGATGGTTTTATAATATGTTTCTCACCGTCTGATAACTGAAAAAATAATATAATTTTAAACGTAAATAATCTTGCTAGTTATTTGAACTAGCGATAACTAACAAGCTATGACCATTAAAACCTTATATAACGCTGTTAAATTATCATTAAACGGCGAGGAGCAGGACTATACAGAAGGTAGCATACGTAAAGCCGTATTCCTATTGGCCATACCCATGATACTAGAGCTAAGCCTGGAAAGTGTGTTTGCCTTAGTAGATATATTTTTTGTAAGCAAGCTGGGCGAGAACGCCATTGCCAGCGTTGGTTTAACCGAATCGGTGATTACTATAGTATACTCCATAGCTATTGGTTTAAGCGTTGCTGCTACAGCTGTAGTTTCGCGCCGTGTGGGCGAGAAAAATCCCGATGGAGCCGCGCATGCTGGGGCGCAATCGTTAATTATATGTTTTATTCTCAGCGCGTTTTTAACTGTGGCGGGGGTAATATTTGCGCCCGATATATTGACATTGATGGGTGCGAGTAAACAAGTGGTGGCAGATGGCGCCATATTTACCCGCATAATGTTTGGTGGCAGCCTGGTTATTATGCTTATATTTTTGATTAACGGGATTTTTCGTGGTGCCGGGAATGCGGCTATGGCCATGAAAAGCCTATGGATAGCAAGTTTTATAAATATTATATTATGCCCGATTTTGATCCATTTTTTTGGGTTAAAGGGGGCCGCTATAGCAACCGTAACCGGCCGGACCTGCGGCGTACTTTACCAGTGTTACCATTTAGTTAAAGGCAATGGTAGCATTAAATTCAAGACCAGTCATTTTACGTTTGATGCACCTATTATTAAAAGCGTTATAAATATTGGGTGGCCGGCAACCTTACAGTTTATTATAGCCAGCGGCAGCTGGATAGTACTGGCACGTTTAGTAGCCGAGACCGGCGGAACAGTAGCGTCGGCAGGTTACCAAATAGCTATACGTAATGTAGTTTTCTTTATACTGCCCGCCTGGGGTTTAAGTAATGCCGCCGCCACACTGGTTGGGCAAAACCTGGGTGCTAAAAAAATTGACCGTGCCGAAAAAAGCGTAATGCTCACGGCAAAATACAGCGCCATATTTATGGGTATAGTTACGTTGATATTTGTATTCCTGTCCAAAAATATCATCAGCATATTTTCTAAGGATGCGGTGGTTGTACAATTTGGCGCACAGGCCCTGCAGATTATGGGCGTAACGTATGTTTTTTACGGCTTAGGTATGGTAATGACCCAAGCACTAAATGGTGCCGGAGATACCAAAACACCAACCTGGATAAATTTTGTGGGTTT
>JBDSIC010000238.1:0-2610 GCA_039918195.1 Mucilaginibacter sp. | reverse complement strand
TTGCTAAACAGGTCTTTCATCAGTTCAATATCACCCGTGGCATTAACACTGACCATAGCGGTATCACCTTTCTCCGTAATAAAAGTATTTTCGGGTGAAACGGATGGCAGAGAAATAAGATGGTCCGTTCCATCGGGTATCAACCAGTGTAAACAAAACAATGCCGCCCCTCGCATGATGGGCCAGGCCTCTTTGCGCAAAAAGGAGGTATCACCCGTAAAAAGATAATGTTCAAAATAATGTTCGCAAAGCCATGGGCCGCTCATGTTCCAGTTAGCCCAGTGCGGACTGCCTTCGCCCCAATTACCTACGGGTGACGACTTGCGCCATATATCTGTATTATGGTGCGCACACCAGCCGGGCATGCCATAGTTGACACGGGCAGTTATATAACCGTTGGCAGACAGCTCTTTTATGAATTGCAAAAAAGGTTCGTGCATTTCAGATAGGTTATTGGTCTCTGCCGCATAGTAAAACATCTGTGCATCATGGTCAAGGCACCAGTTGGCGCTATATTCAGGCCGCAGCTTCTCATTCCATAATCCTTTTAGGTTGGCAGGCAGACCTCCGGCCCTGCTGCTGGCGATGAGCAGGTAACGCCCGTACTGCACTATGGTTGCCATTAACGGCGCATTAAATTCATCCGGCATTTGTCGAAGGCGTTCGTCAGTTGGCATGTCAGCATTTGCATCATCGCCAAAGTTGTATTGCACACGGCGGTAGAAGGGCTTGTAATCCGCAATATGCTGTTGTAGTAATTGAGTATATGTTTTGGTTGATGCCTTACGTATATTGCCTGTAGCAGCAATGGCAGGGTTTTTACCCTGTACTGCAGGCCTTTTATTATACCCGTTAAAACTAGTGGCGGCAGTAACCAGTATGGTTGCATCATCAGCTCGCAAAACCGTTACAGATGAATCATCAGACATCATGTTACCACCTTTGCAGTTAACTTTTATATTCACCTGGAAGGTCATGCCCTCATCACCATATTGTATGGCTTGTTCATCCTTTATTTTCCATAAATAGACGGGCTCCACATGCTGCGGTGCTTTACCTGAAAGTATAATTTGATTGCCGGATACTTTTATGCTGTAATGCAGTTTACTTGCAACTTTAACTGTGAATGATATAGAAGCTTTCGCGTTGGCCGTATTATGTATTACCATTACATTACCCGGAAAGCTTGTAAAAACAGAACGGATGTAGGTTACTGCGTTACGCGTGAATGTTGTTACAGCCATGGCACTATCAAGATTGAGTGAGCGTTCATAACCGGTTATATTATCTTTCATACCATCATACAAAATGTGCATATCCGCCATTGGCATATAACTCTCTGTATAAGGCCCCTGCATAAACTTCGCAAGGCTGTCAGCCTTTTTATATTCACCGTTTAATGCAGCGGAACGCACCAATGGTAAATATTTTTTAGCGTTGGGATTATTCCAGCGTATTTTTGGTCCGCCGCTCCATAATGTTTGTTCATTCAAACTTATATACTCATCCTGCACCCGTCCATATACCATACCACCCATACGGCCATTCCCTACTGGCAGGGCTTCGTTAAAATTGATAGCAGGCTTGCTGTACCAAAGCATGTCGCTGCTATGCTGTGCATGAAGTGTACCTGTTATTACACAGGCAACAATGAAACTCATTAAGTATGTTAACTTCATCATATTATTTATTAGGTAATACAAATGCGATATAGATATCTCCTGACCTTAAATTTATTTTACCACTGCCGCAAGCTATAACAATATAATGTTTGCCTCAAGGCTTATTCCAGGCAGGTATTGCATAAGACGGCAAGAGAAATTTTATTGCCACAGCAGCTTTGGATAAATTTACCAGAAGAACAAAACATACGATCCTTTTTACTCAGCTATGAACAACAAACCAGCGGCAGTGGATAAAACCACTGGAAATAACAATGATATTGTGCTTAATGGGTATTGAGAGAATATTTTATTTTTTTAACCCGAATGTTCTTACTGCTACCGGCTGCAGCGGTGGTAAATTATTTGATGGTTTATCAAGATAGAAATAGGCTGTTGATGACACGTCATCACTACGATAAAACATTACATACCCGTCCGGTAATGATGTATTATTTAAATCAACCACCTTGCCAGGGATATATAAGGGCTTTACAGGTCCCAGCTGGTCATCAAGCGTAGCGGGTATTAAAGGAACACCCTTAGCCTGCAACGCTGCCACAAGCTCCTTTTTATTACTACCCATCTCTGGCAGCGTAACACGGCAGGCTGTTTTAAAATACACAGGATCTGGTACGTGGTACCGGTAAAAGGCCCAGCCCTTGTCATCTTTATTCGCATACAGACATCCGGCGTAATCGTTAAAAAATATGCCCTGGCCCCATCCCGTACCAATATAATCCTCGGTACCTGTGCCAGCTAATGTCGGATTGGCTTTATCCCCATCAAGGTATATTTTCACTTCGCCCTCGCCCCACCAATGACCCTCGTAAATAGGGTTTGCTATAACACCTGCATTAACGCCCAAAAACCGGCCGCGACCCTGCACCTGCGGCAAAATCTCAAAATCTTTTGCTAATTGCGTAGCGCTATCCCTGTGCCAGTAGGT
>JBDSIC010000237.1:0-8762 GCA_039918195.1 Mucilaginibacter sp. | reverse complement strand
AACTTAAACAGGATGCCCGCCTGCAGGCCGAGGTGATACGCCAGCAGGATATGGCTGCCAAAAACATTATTGAGGCCGAAGAGCGCGAGCGCAAGCGAATAGCAAGCGACCTGCACGACGGCGTGGGGCAGCTGTTCTCGGCAGTAAAAATGAATATGGACGGCCTGTTCAGCCGGGTAAAGTTCAGCTCGGAAAAGGAGCGCGCGCTGGCCGAAAAAACACTCGCGCTGGTTGACGAGAGTTGCGTAGAGGTACGCGGCATTGCCCACCAGATGATGCCCAACGTGTTGCTTAAATTAGGTTTAGTGAGCGCGTTAAAGGATTTTGTAAGCAAGCTGGATGCCAATAAACTGAAAGTGCTGGTAGAAACGGTGGGCCTTAATGAGCGGCTTGACAGCGACGTGGAAATAGTATTATACCGTGTGATACAGGAGTGTGTAAACAACGTGATAAAACACGCCCGCGCCACCATGCTGGATATACAGCTGGTGAACGAGGATAACGAGGTTTCAGTAACCATTGAGGACAACGGCCGGGGATTTGACACGACCGACAAAGCGAAATTTGACGGTATAGGGCTAAAGAACATTACTACCCGGGTGGAGTATTTAAAAGGGACGATAGATATATCATCAGCGCCGGGCAAGGGTACGCTGATAGCCATACATGTACCATTATCATCATAATTTAATGACTGAAATAAAAAAGAAGCGGATTTTTATTGTTGACGACCACCAAATGGTGATCGACGGTTTGCGGTTGATGATAGAGGGGTTTAATAACTTCGAGATCATTGGTGAAACCAATCACCCCGAACAGGTAGTGGATATACTGAAAGCCAACCGGGTAGATATTCTGCTTACCGATGTGAGCATGCCCGGTATGAGCGGAATTGAGGTGACACGGCAGGTTAAGAAGGCCTGCCCCAACATCAAGGTATTGGCCCTGTCTATGTTTGGCGACAGCCAGGTAATTGCCGAAATGGTTGACGCGGGCGTATCGGGCTATATCCTTAAAAATACCGGCAAGCAGGAATTGCTGGAGGCGCTTACCCGGCTGGCAGAGGGGCAAAATTATTTCAGTAACGATATTACCCTGCAACTCACCCGGTCGTACAAGCAGGGCCACGAGGAAAGCCGCCTTACCGACAGGGAAATAGAGATCATCCGGATGATAGAGAAGGACCTGAACAATAAACAGATTGCAAGTCAGCTGTTCATCAGCGAGCGCACGGTTGAAACCCACCGAAAAAACATACTGCGTAAAACAAGTACGCAAACCGTGGTAGGGTTATTAAAATATGCATATGAACGTAAAATAATTTAAACCCCGTTATTTCACGTACTAAAAAATGCCGTTTTCAGGGTATTGAATGGCCTGTTTTATCAAAGCACCTTTGATAAAACAAATCAATCACACAATGAAAACTTTTACTAAACTAAAAACAGTTATCCTGGTATTATCAATTGTAGCCGTATCGGCAGCTTCATGTAAAAAAGACAGCACCGAAAAAAAGGCACAGGCCGGCGCGGCAACTGTTACCGCAAGTAACTATGGTATTGATGGTGGCGGCTCGGGTAAGTTTAACAGCACGGCTGCAGCTATTGTTAAGGTTGGCCCGGTATTTAATGTAACTGCCATTATCGATGGCGGCAAACAATCCATCAACATTAACCTTTTGGGTGTAACCACAGCCAAGGAGTATGACCTGGATGCCGGCAACTCATCAGGTAACGTAGCTTACATGTTTAACGATTATCAAAAAACTACTGAGGGCTTTAGTACACAAAATTCAAGCAGTACCTCGATGATAGGAGGCGGTAAAGTAACGATTACTAAACTGACTGATACGGAAGCCGAAGGCACCTTTTACATTGTAGCGCATAATGCAGCGGGTAAAGCGGCTTATGCAGAAAACGGCACATTTAAAGGAACTATTACTACCGGTAAATAAAATTTGTTTAACGGTTTACAGAAAGCAGTACCTGTTAGGGTGCTGCTTTTTTTGTTTGGTTACTCTGCATTTACTCACCCCGACTTCGCTACGCTTGTCACCCCTCTCTACAAAGTAGAGAGGGGTTTTGTCTTTTCTATCTGAGCAGCAGAGAGTTTTTCACCCTCTTTGCGCAGCAGAGAGGGTCGGCCAGCGAAGCGTAGTCGGGGTGTAATCGGCTATATTTAATTTACCATCTTGTCACAAAGCGATACCTTACTCTGCATAACTTTTATTAACTTAAGCCCTATAAATTAAGCGTATCTTAATGCAAACCTATAAAGAACTGCTTAATAGCAGTAAGTGGAAAGCGAAGCGAAAGGAGATAATTGAAGCATACAAACTAAAGTGCAGTATGTGTAATAATGCTACTTATACTGAAACAAGCATCCGCGGTAGATTAAAATTCATGGAGCGCATACGTAAAGATTTTATCGGTAGTGGATTTACATATAATTTTAAAGTTACTTTTAAATCGGCCAATGGTGTAGAGTTATATTCGACAATTCACACGTATAAAGATTTGAATAACACTGATTTGAATCGCGCTACAGTTCTCTACAATTCAACTGAAGCAATTATTATAAATGCGATAAAATTAGATGCAAAATGGATTTATGTTAGAAATCTTCATGTACATCATACTTATTACCAAGATGGTAGGTTGCCGTGGGAATATCCCGATATTGCATTAAAAGTTATATGTTGGTCATGTCATGAGAAACTTCATAAAAACGAAACTATTAATTGGCTTGATACTAATGGAAATATAAAAGGTGAGTTGAACCCTTGCCCTCGTTGCTTTGGTGCTGGTTGGTTTCCGGAATATGTCCATGTTGAAAACGGCGTTTGTTTTGAATGCTCAGGAGCAAAATATATTGAGCTTATTTAGAAAGCTCAATCCTATTAAACTTTTGCTATTTGAAGTTCGATTCGAACCTTATGTCTATAGTTTCAGGCTAAGTATATTCAGCGGGACTTACATACTTCGTATAGTACTCACCCTGTCATCGCTACGCTCGACATCCCTCCCTACTTCGTAAGAGGGAGAAAAGAAAATAAAGTTTTTCACCCTCTTTGCGCAGCAGAGAGGGTCGACCAGCGAAGCGTAGTCGGGGTGAGTCGAATAGCCGACATATAATTTCCCTGCCCTGTAACAAACCCATAGTATATAAAGTCTTACCTTTAAGCTTTTATATATGCCGGTAAAAACCACCCTTCGCGAAAATGTTTCCATTGCCATGCAATCCATCAAAGGGAATAAGCTGCGTACATCGCTTACGGCGCTGATCATTTCTATCGGTATTATGGCGCTGGTGGGTATTTTAACGGCTATCGAGGGAATAAAACAATTCACCAACGATGCTTTTTCGGGCCTGGGCGCTAATTCGTTCACTATACAAAACCGCGGCGAGGACCTTAATTTCGGGCCGGGCGGCAAAGTGAAAATGTATCCGCCCATCAGGTACGACCAGGCGCAACGCTTTAAAAAGACATTTAAACTGCCTGTTACCACATCTATTAATTTAACAGTTTCGGGCAGCGCGATAGTTAAATACGGCGGCAAAAAAACCAACCCCAATATTTCGGTAAAAGGCACTAACGAGAACTTCCTGCTTACAGGAGGGTATAAACTGGCCTTAGGCCGTAATTTTTCCACAGCAGAGGTAGAACGTGGCGATAACGTGGTCATCATCGGCGATGAAATAAAAACCGTACTTTTTAAGGATAAGGACCCTGTTAACAAGTCGATATTGATAGGCAATAACCGGTTCAGGGTCATCGGCGTGCTGGCATCAAAAGGCTCAGGCGCTCAGTTTGGCGGCGATAAGTTTTGCATCATCCCTGTTTTTAGGGCCAAGCAGATAGTTGACACAACCAACCCTTCGTTCGAGATCAATATTATAGTGGCTAATGCCGGGGCAGTAGATGCTTCTGTTGATGAGGCGACCGCGCTGTTCAGGAATGTACGCGGCCTGAATGTTTCGCAACCCGACAATTTCGACATCTTCAGGAGTGATTCGATACAGGAGCAATTAGATAGCCAGATGACAGGTATCACCGGTGCGGGCTTCGCGGTAAGCCTGATTACCCTTATTGGCGCGGCTATCGGTTTAATGAATATTATGATGGTATCGGTAACCGAGCGTACCCGCGAAATAGGGTTACGTAAATCCCTCGGTGCAACCCCGTCTGTTATACGCAAGCAGTTTTTAATTGAAGCTATCGTGATATGCCTGATAGGCGGTGTGGGTGGTATTGTGCTGGGTATGCTGATAGGTAACCTGGTGGCTATACAAATAAGCGGGGCTTTTGCCGTACCGTGGTTATGGCTGTTAGTGGCTATCGTATTGTGTACGCTTATCGGCTTAATGTCTGGTTATTACCCGGCCAAAAAAGCGGCGAAACTTGACCCTGTTGAGGCCCTCAGGTACGAATAAAATTTACAGCGGGTTTTCAGCGATATATTTTTCCCAGGCCCAGGCTGATGACATCATATCGTCGAGGTTAAGCTCCGTTTTCCAGCCCAGTTTTTGGGTTGATTTGGTAACATCGCCCCATACCTGCTCCACATCGCCGCCGCGCGCGGGACCAATTTGGTAGTTGAGTTTCACACCAGTTACCTGCTCAAAAGCCTTAATAACTTGCAGTACCGAACTGCCTGTGCCGGTTCCCAAATTAAACACATCATAGCCGCTAAAGCCATCGCGTTCCATTAGCTTTAAGGCTGATACATGCGCTTTGGCCAGGTCTACCACATGGATATAATCGCGGATGCAGCTGCCGTCGGGGGTATTGTAGGTATCGCCGAACACCGTGATCTTTTCGCGCTTGCCGATGGCGGTTTGTGTAATAAAAGGCACTAAATTTTGCGGCACGCCGATAGGAAGTTCGCCTATCAAAGCCGTTTCATGCGCGCCAACGGGGTTAAAATATCTTAGCGAGATAACTTTATAAGGCGTGCCCGAGGCAACCATATCCGTCAGTATCTCTTCGGCCACCTGCTTGGTATTGCCATACGGCGATTGCGCCGGCTGCACAGGCGCATCCTCGGTTACCGGCAGTATTTCGGGCTGGCCATAAACAGTACAGCTTGATGAGAATACAAAATTAACCGGCTTACCCATGTAACCGTTAAGCAGGTTAATAAGCGAGTAAAAATTATTGCGGTAATATTTCAATGGTTGTTGCACCGATTCGCCCACCGCTTTAAAGGCGGCAAAGTGGATGATGCCCGCGATGTCGCTTTCCTTAGCCGCCAATTCCTCAACAGCTTTAACATCACACAGATCAAGCTTATGAAAAACCGGTTTGTAGCCGATGATGCGGGTTAGCTGGTCTAATATTTTAGGGTTGGAGTTAGACAGGTCATCAACAATTACCGGCTCGTAACCCGAATTTACCAGTTCAACAACCGTGTGCGAACCAATAAACCCTAAACCGCCGGTAACTAATATTTTTGCCATTAAATTTATCTATAACTATTTATTGTAGCTGCTAAAATCCTTGTGTAATATCTCGTGTTCAGGCAACGATTTAAAGTAATCGTAAGTAATTTTTAAGCCCTCGCTCCTTGATACTTTTGGCTCCCATTTTAATATGCTGCGTGCTTTTGTAATATCCGGGCGCCGTTGTTTAGGGTCGTCAACCGGTAACGGCAGGCTGATCAGTTGCTGATCGGTGCCGGTTAGTTTTATGATCTCTTCGCCAAATTCGCGTATGGTTATCTCGTTAGGGTTACCAATATTCATCGGCTGCGCGTAATCGCTGAACAGCAAACGGTAAATACCTTCTACCAAATCGTCAACATAACAGAATGAGCGTGTTTGCGAACCATCGCCAAACATGGTCAGCGATTCGCCACGTAAGGCCTGGCCTATGAATGCAGGCAACACACGGCCATCGTTTAGCCGCATACGCGGGCCATAAGTATTAAATATACGTACTATCCGTGTTTCAAGTCCGTGGAAGGTATGGTAAGCCATCGTAATAGCTTCCTGGAAACGCTTAGCCTCGTCATACACACCGCGAGGGCCAACCGGGTTAACATTGCCCCAGTATTCTTCGGGTTGCGGGTTAACGTTCGGGTCGCCGTAAACTTCAGATGTGGAAGCTATCAGCATGCGGGCGCTTTTTGCCCTTGCCAAACCCAACAGGTTGTGGGTACCCAGCGAGCCTACTTTAAGCGTTTGGATAGGTATCTTCAAATAATCGATAGGGCTGGCCGGCGATGCAAAGTGCAGTATGTAGTGCAGATCGCCGGGTATGTAAACAAAGTTGGATACATCGTGGTGGTAAAACTCAAAGTTTTCCAGTTTGAACAGGTGCTGTATGTTGCGCAGGTCGCCGGTTATCAGGTTGTCCATGCCTATTACATGAAAATCTTCGCTAATGAACCTGTCGCAAAGGTGCGAGCCTAAAAAACCTGCCGCCCCTGTTATTAATATCCGCTTCCTTGCCATATGGTTGTTTTTATTTTTTTGATTCGAGTGATGTATCCCGCAAGAGATAATTGAAAAACACTTATGTAATTTTTAGTTGTTACTTTTATCCCCGACGAATATAATAATTCATTGTTTAAAAATGCTTTCAGTATACAATATTGGGGTACGATTGTATTCTTTTCTCGTTCACCGGGCTGCCTTTTTTAATCAAAAGGCAAAACAATGGGTAAACGGCCGAAAGGACCAATCGCTTATACGTTACGAAAGCAGTATTTGGTTTCATTTCGCGTCATTAGGCGAGTTTGAGCAGGGCCGACCGGTTTTAGAGCAATTGAGGGCGTTGCATCCCGGCAAAAAGATAGTCATCACCTTTTTTTCACCTTCGGGCTACGAGGTGCGCAAAAACACCCCGCTTGCCGATGCGGTTTACTACCTGCCTTTAGATACCAACGCCAACGCCGCCCATTTTATCAGCGCCGTTAACCCCGAAATAGCGGTATTTACCAAGTACGAATACTGGTACCATTTTTTTAACCAACTACATCAAAAGCAGGTGCCGCTATATATCATTTCGGGCATCTTCCGCGCCGACCAGGTGTTTTTTAAATGGTATGGCCGCCTGCACCGTAAAATGCTTGGCTTTGTTACGCACTTTTTTTTGCAGGATGAAAATTCGAAACAACTGCTGGAAAACATCGGCATAAAAAACACTACTGTTAGCGGCGATACCCGGTTTGACCGGGTGTGGGCCAATGCCCAACAGCCTGCAGCATTGCCCGGCATAGCCGAGTTTATTGACGGGCAACAGGCGCTTATTTGTGGCAGCACCTGGCCCGAGGATGAGAAGTTACTGGCATCCCTGGTAACGGAATACCCCGAACTGAAATTTATTTTTGCACCGCACCAAATAAGCGATGAAAAAATAAACCGGCTGATAGACCTGCTGCCCGACAAAGGCGCGGTACGCTATTCGCGGATGGATAATAACGAGGGCGCATCGCAATACCGTACGCTGATCATCGATAATATAGGGATGCTGTCGTCGCTGTACCAATACGGGCATATTGCTTATATAGGCGGCGGTTTTGGCGTGGGCATTCATAATACGCTGGAAGCCGCCGCGTTTGGCCTGCCCGTGATATTCGGGCCCAATTATGCAAAGTTTAACGAAGCGCGCGAGTTGATAGCATTGCAGGCGGGCTTTAGCGTGGGCAATGAGAGTGAACTGACAGCCATCATGGACAAGCTAATAACTGATAGTGAGTTTTATAAGCAAAGCAGCAAAAGTGCCGCAACTTATGTGGAACAGAATAAAGGGGCGACGGGTCTGATCCTTCAAAAAATAAAAATAACAGGCCAACCGCGCAGCATATGATACCCGCAAAAAAGAACAGGTTTCTACATTGGTTTTTTTACCGCTATATTAACTATATCGTTAAAAAGAACTTTCATGCGGTAAATTTTAATGCAATTGAAGCCGACCCAAAACGTTCTGTGTTAATGGTAGCCAACCATTTTAGTTGGTGGGATGGGTTCATTTTGTACTACATCAGCTATAAACTTCTCAACAAGCGTTTTCATATTATGGTGCTTGAGGAAACCATGCGCAGCCATGCTCCGCTTAAATATATGGGTGCCTTCTCGGTAGCAAAAAATTCGCGCGACATCGTAGCATCGCTTGACTATGCTGCCGGTTTGTTAAATGACCCGGGCAACCTGGTGGTCATATATCCGCAGGGCAAGCTGTATTCTAATTTTGTAGACGAAGTTATTTTTGACAAAGGCGCATGGCATATACTGAACAAGGCCAAAGCAAAAACCCGGCTTATGTTCGCCGCAACATTTATTGAAAACTTTGAACATAAAAAGCCTGTTGCTTACGTTTATATGGGCGAGAGCCAGGCCGGAATTGAAAATATAAGCCAGCTAACCACCGCTTACCAGCAGCATTACGCGGCATCAAAGGCGCGGCAACAACAAATAATAATAGAATAAAGTGATCATAGCTATTTCAGTAACGCTCTTTTTTATCGTCCTGCGCTTTGCTGTCACGCTGTTCAACTTTATGTCGAACCCAAAGCTGCCGCATATTGCCCACCAGCACCGCAACAAGGTATCTATTTTAATACCTGCCCGAAACGAGGAAAACGATATTATAACCCTGCTTCAATCCATCCTGCAGCAAAACTACCAAAACTACGAAGTACTGATACTGGACGATAACTCTACCGACGGCACTTACCGGGTTTGCAGCGATTTTGCCGACGCTCACCCGCAGTTTAAAGTTATTAAGGGCGAGGCGCTGCCTGCCGGCTGGCTGGGTA
>JBDSIC010000236.1:0-8682 GCA_039918195.1 Mucilaginibacter sp. | reverse complement strand
AAAGCATTAATACGCTGTTGATAAATACCCTGGTCATTTTGAGGTGCTGTTACATTGAATACGCCCGAACCCGGGTCAATGTCAACAGTGCCTGAAAATAAGCTGGTCACGGTGACAACGCCGGTGTTACTAATGTCGAGACCGGTTGGATACCCACCTCCTTTAGTTACACGTACCCCAACAACCTGCGGCCCAGCAGGGCAGGCGATAGCGGTTTTGAACGGTAAAGTTTGCGCATCTGGTACAGTGGCGGGTTTAACAGGCTCGTTTTTTTTGCAGGCTGATATGCCAATCGCGGCAACCAGCAGTAGCAAGAGAGTTTTCTTCATATATTTAAGGCTTTTAATTAGGATTAAGCCTTAAATATATAATTTATAATTAAATAACACCCATTTTTTTCAGCACTTACCTCACAGAGCAGGTAAACAAAATACAAGGGGCTGCTATCCAGTCTAAAAATCCTTATACATATTCCTGAAGCTGCTGCGTATGCCAAAGGTAATAACAGAGGCAGTAGAAGTGGTTAAGTCGTTTTTTTGACGGCGGTACATGCCGCCTACTTCAACACGCAGGTTGGTACGCGGGTTTACCAGGAAAGAAATAGTGCCCTCGGCATATTGCAGGGTAGTACTAAGCCCCTGGCCTGTTGATGTTACGGTGTTCGCGTCAACTAAAGGGGTGTTAATATCCTTGCCATAGTTAATATTATCCTTATTAAGCCCGTATTTGGCATAAGTTAACTGGCCCATAAAGTCAAACCTGCCGATAGAGTAATTTACTATACCCAGCATTTCCCTGAAGTTAGCACCAAAAGGATGTGCCAGCGGTTCACCAAACTGGGTATAACCGCTAAGACTTTCGGCACCGGTATAAGTGTAGGGCTGCGCGGTGTTATACTCCACCAGGTAGTTTAAGCTACGCACACCAAACAAGTCGGCACCGCGCACACCGGCCTGCCAGCTTTTAGTTGTTACGGCAGCACTTTCTGCACCTTTTACCCTGTCCAGCAATAGCTGGGCATAAAAGGCATTCTTATCCAAAAATTTGTATTTGCCTGTTAATCCGTACAGCGTGTTGCCGGGTTGTGATGACGGCCCTATCGAGCTTGCAAAAAAGACAGGGTTAATAAAGTTAGCATCGAACCCGCGGCGTTTTCCGGTATCGTCAGCCTCGGGAGCTACATAAGCGTTGAAAAAGCCGAATGACAAACGCTTGGTAACATTCCAGTCGAAATAGTGGAAAGCCGACCATTTGCGGCGATTGCTGCCAAATACATCAAATTGAGGCACCCTGTAATCAGTATCTTCCATGTATGCCCATATAGCGGTGTACTGCACCGGGCCCAGGTTTAAAGTTGTTTTAAAAAACGGGTAATTACTGGCATAGTCTGATAGTAACAGCGAGCGGTAGCCGTCGCCGATGAACATTTTATCCTGCCCCAAAACAAAATTAAGCTGCTTGATAGGCGTATATGATACAGTAGCGGTAACGTACGACCAGTCTTTGGTTAACGATTTGCCAAATTTACGGTCGTAAGCCTGGCCGGGTACTATGCCTGTTCTGTTTACAAGCGCATTGTAATATGCCGGAAAGCGGCCCTGGTTTTCGAAACCGCTGGTGTAAAATGAAAATTTGGTGCCTATTGTACCACCCAACTGGAAACCACGGGCATTAAGCCAGGTAGTATTTTTACCTTCAATATCGCGCCCTATCTGCAGGTCAACTATTGGGTCGGCATAAAAAGTGTATTCGGGTTTACGTACATCAAACAGGTGTTCGTTAAATATTTTTCGGTATACCCAACTGTCGCCACTTTGATGAGGTGCCCCTGCCATCAGCGAATCATACTTAGCTGTCAGGGTTTCGTCCATTAAAAAGGGTTTTAACGCGGTGTGAGCCGTGTTTTCAACGGAATATACTTCGGCATTAAATTTTTGATAGAACTGGTATTGGTATTGTAAAGGTACGGACTGCGAACGCCCAAACTGAACAGAAAATAAAATGATGCCAGCCAGTAAGGCAAATTTGCGACAGTATAAAGCGTAGCTTTTTTGCATGTGCGATGAATATTGGCACAAGATAGAAATTTAAGACGCAAAAATTATAGAAAGAGGTCATTTTTTAGCCCTATGCACCTAATGCGGAATATTTAAGCGAATAATTTAAAGTAACCAGCCGGCTATTAGTTTTATTTGCAGTAGGGGATTTAACAATTAAAGGTTAAAGTCTTGTTAAAAATTGTTAACACAAACCCATTGGTGTAAAAAAACAGGATATTTACAGTATTGAAAAAACTTTTACTACCAACACATGCCTTATAACAAAATAAACAACCTGCTGGGCTGGCTCTGTTTCGTAATTGCCTCTGCAACGTATATTTTAACTTTAGAGCCCTCGGTAAGTTTTTGGGATTGCGGCGAATTTATATCCTGCGCCTACCGCCTGGAGGTTTCGCACCAACCCGGTTACCCGCTTTTTGCCATGATAGGCAAAGTGTTTTCCCTGTTATCATTTGGCGACAGGACTAAAGTAGCCTACTATACCAACCTATGCTCGGCCATTGCAAGCGGCGCAACGGTAATGTTTTTGTTCTGGACAATTACCGCGCTTGCTAAAAAAATGACCGCCGGCACAGGTTTGTATAAAACCACCTCGAAATACCGCTACATTGTTATTATGGGTGCCGGCCTGGTGGGCGCGCTGGCATTTGCCTTTTCAGATACCTTTTGGTTCTCTGCTGTCGAGACGATAGTTTTTGCTTTATCAACCCTGTGTATATCATTAGTGTTTTGGGCCATATTAAAATGGGACGCGCGTGCCGACGAGCCCGGTGCAGATAAATGGCTGGTGTTCATTGCCTATGTAATGGGGCTTTCTATAGGCATACACCTGTTAAACCTGCTTACCATACCGGCGCTTACTATGGTGTATTACTTCCGCAGGTATAAAAACATCACCTTTAAAAAAGGCCTGATAGTTTTCCTGCTGAGTGTGGCGCTGCTGGCATTTATACAGTATGGCATTATCCAGTATACCGTAAAATTCAGCGGTTGGTTCGACTTGTTTTTTGTGAATACGCTGGGTATGGGGTTTGGCTCGGGGGCTATCGTGTTTTTTACGCTGCTTATTGGCAGCATAGTTTGGGGTATACTTTACAGCATCCGCACAAAAAAATATTATTTAAATGTGGGGCTGGTGTGCCTGTCATTCCTGTACCTGGGTTATAGCTGTTTTGCCTACGTGCCTATACGTGCTACGGCAAACCCAACGCTTAATAACTCTCACCCCGACAATGCTTTTACGCTTGCAGGTTATTTAAACCGTATACAATACACGCCAAGCCCGCTATTGTACGGGCCTTATTATGATGCCAAGGTAACCGACCAAAAAGATGGTGCCGCTGATTACCGCAAAGGCGAAAAGAAATACGAGATAACCGGCCATAAGCAAATATTAAAGTACGACCATAATACCCTTTTCCCGCGTATGTTTAGTAATGACGGGCAGGACCCGCAGTTTTATCAGCAATGGATGCAGATGGATGAAGGGCATACCCCCAACTTTTTGGATAATATGGGCTTTATGTTCAGTTGGCAGATATACCAGATGTACGTGCGCTACTTTATGTGGAACTTTGTTGGCCGCTATAACGATATGGATGGCCAGCAAAGCATGACCGGGCTTGATGGCAACTGGACAACCGGTATTTTAGACGGCACACGGCACTTGCCCAAATCAGTAACCGAAAGCGTATCGTACATGCCACTTTACGGCCTGCCCTTTATCATTGGGTTGTTGGGGACGTACTATCATTTTAAAAATAAAAAGCGCGACGCGCTGGTGGTTACCCTGCTATGGTTTTTTACAGGGATAGCCATTGTGCTGTATGTAAACCAGCCATCGATACAGCCGCGCGAGCGCGATTACTCGTACGTCGGGTCGTTTTATGCCTTTTCTATCTGGATAGGGCTGGGGGTAATAGGCTTGGCCGACCTGTTTAAAAGATGGCTTGCCGAAAAGAACGCGGTTGTAATTGCTATTGTGGTTTGCCTGTTTTGCGCGCCGGTATTAATGGCTTTTAAAGAGTGGCGCGGGCACGATCGTTCCACTAAAACAACAGCGCATGATATGGCTTACAACTACCTTATATCGTGCCCGCCAAATGCCATACTGTTTACTTTTGGCGATAATGATACTTACTCGCTTTGGTATGCGCAGGAGGTAGAAAATATTAGGCCCGACGTGCGGCTGGCTAACCTGAGCCTGCTTACCAGCGACTGGCTGGTGCACCAGATGCAGCGCAAGATCAATGAATCGGAGCCGCTGCCGATAACTATGCCGTTTGATAAATACAAGGACGGCGTACGCGATGTGGTTTATTACAGTGACGCGCAGGTGCCGGGCCATATTGAAATAAAGGAACTGTTTGACTACATCACATCTGATGATCCGCGTACGCATGTGGAATACTCAAGCGGCCTGATGTCAAATTACCTGCCTACAAAAAAATTCAAGCTAACTGTGAACCCCGCTGAGGTGAGCAGGAACAATGTGGTATCCAAGGAACAAATGGGGATGCTGGCGGACAGCCTTACCTGGACCTACAACTCCAACCTGATACTGAAGAACAACCTGGCCATGCTGGATATACTGGCGCATAACAAGTGGGAACGGCCTATATGCTTTACCGTTACCGCGGGTATGAGCAACATGATAGGGCTGGATAATTATTTGTACCGCGAAGGTTTTACCTATCGCTTGCTGCCGCTTAAACCGGATACTGCCATTGATGACCAGGGCTCAAAAGTAAACACCCTGGTGATGTATGATAATGTGATGAACAAGTTCAAATTCGGCAACTTTAAAAATGCCCGCTTTTTGGATGAACAATCAGTAACGATGTTTTACCCGGTGCTCACCACTACATTTATGACACTGGCAGATGCCTTGATAGCCGAAGGCCGTAACGACATGGCGCTTAAAGTGCTGCGCAAGTTTGACGAGGTGATGCCAAATATCAACCCCTTTATAGATGTAGCGGCGCGTAAAGCTTATATGGCCGAATCGGCATACAAACTGGGCGACTATAAACTGGGCAATAAACTGGTAGGCTATGCCGATGATTATTTAACCGATGAGATAGATTACAATTATAGTATTTATACTGATAGACCAAATAGCATAGACCGCCGGATGGTGGAGTTTGGTATACATATTATACGTAATATGGCTAATTATGCACGCTCGGCCAAACAAACGGTACTTGTTGATAAGCTGGATAAACAGGTTAAAGATTATGAGAGCAAATTTGCAGATGTTATAGGGGAAGTTGGGCAGTGAGAATTGCACATAAAAATGATATATAAATCTATCAATTCGAATCAACAATTTACGTTTTGTATTTGTTAAAGAGTAAATCATTTACCGCCATGCCCGAACTACCCGACCTGCAAGCTTTCAGCCATAATCTTAACAAAAAACTTACCGGTAAAACGGTTAAGGAAGTTACATCTAATGCCAAAAAACTAAACGTAACTGAAAAGGAACTGAACAATAAACTGTCGCACCAAAAAATAAAAAAGATATACCGCGATGGTAAGGAGCTGTTTATAGAATTTAGTAAGGGTGATATATTGTCCTTGCACCTGATGCTGCACGGTAAGCTATTTCTATTTAAAGGGAAAAATGAGAACAAATATCCCGTTTTAGATATAGTTTTTACTGATGATACGGGCCTAACCCTTACAGATTTCCAGAAAATAGCTACCCCAAACCTGAATCCCGAACCGAAGCAAGCCCCCGATGCTATTGCCAAAGAAGCGGGCGAAAAGTTTTTTGCAGAAGTACTCGCCAAAAAGAAAACAAACATCAAAACCATACTGCTCGATCAGCATGTCATAAAAGGTATTGGAAATGCTTATGCGGATGAGATATTATGGCACGCGGGGATTTCCCCATTTTCGGCAGGTAATAAAATTCCTGCAGAGAAAATAAAACAGCTTGTAAAATCTGTACGGGAAGTACTTACTGATGCTGAAAAGCAAATATTAAAATCGAATCCCGACATTATAAACGGCGAAGTGCGGGATTTTATGCTGATACACAATTCCAAAAAGAAACAAAGTCCGACAGGTGCTGATATTAAAATAAAAGAAGGATCGAGGAAAACTTATTATACCGATGAGCAGGAATTGTTTGATTAAAGGCAGCATAAAAACTTTAACCCTATTTTAAGGTTTTGATAGGTATTATGAAGATAAAAAAGTACCTCCACTCATGCCTGGTGTTTGAACAAGACGGTTATAAACTGCTTTTCGATCCCGGTAAGTTCTCATTTGCCGAAGGTCGTGTGACCGCGGATATGTTTCCGGGTGTGGATAGCATCGTTATCACCCACATACACCCGGACCATTTCGACATAGAAATACTAAAAAGCATACTTGCTTTAAATAACGCGGACGTATATACCAATAAGCAGGTGGGTGAACAACTGGACAAGGCCGGTTTGGCTTACCATCTTATTGAAGAGGGAGAACATACCATTGGCCCGTTCAGCTTAAAAGCTATACCCATAACACACGAGCCATTGCTGGATAACCCGATACCACAAATGACAGGGTATGTGATTAACGGCAAAGTACTGCACCCTGTTGATACCTTGAGCGATGAACTGCTGGCTTACAAAGGCATTGAACTACTGCTGCTGGTAACAATGGCTCCTTTTGCCAACGAGTTAAAGATCGCCTCCTTCGCTGATAAACTGCAGCCCAGACAAATACTACCTGTACATGATGGCTACGCCCGCGATTTCTTCATCAAACAGCGCTACGCCAACTATAAAAAACACTTCGAAAAACAGGGGATAGTATTTCATGAAGTTTTTGGGGTGGGGGATGGAATAGAAATTTAATACCCCGGAGTATTACAGCGCCATAAAATGTGCTGTCAGCGATGCGAAGTCATCAAATTTCAGGTCATGGTCATCTGTAGCACCAAAACCGTAAGTAACCAGTACAAAAGGTATGCCTGCCAGCCTGCTCTGTTTGCCATCGCCTTCGGTATCGCCTATGTACACCGGGCTTTTTAGCTGGTATTTATCAACGAGTAATTTAATATTGTGATTTTTGGGCATCCGGTTTATGCCATAGGCAATTTCCTCGGTGATATAGTTGCCTATGCCGGCCCATTCAATAAAGCGCTGTATAACGCCTTTAGCGCAGTTGCTCACAATAAACAGCTTATACCGGGTTGATAGCCGGGCAAGGCCCTCCTTAACACCGTCGTAAATAATACACTCGTCCTGCGATAGCTGCGCTTGCTTTTCATTTACCTTATCATACGCTTCCAGTTGCCTGTCGCGGTCAATAAAGGGCATCAGGGTATCCATCACTTTTTGGCCTTCCCAGCCTACCATACCCGCCAGCTCGCCACGCGATACCTGTGCGGCGATGCCTGTTTCGGTAAGTACATGGTTCCAGGCACAGGTATACATGTCCACAGCATCCCAAAGGGTGCCATCCATGTCGAAAATAAGGCTATCGGGCTTTTGTATCATTTAGTACAGCAAACTTATGTAAAAGCACAGGCAATTATTATTAATTATCCCGGCAAAAAAATATAGAAAATTGGCTTTGTATAAAAAAACCTGTACAGATAAACTGTACAGGTTTTAACATTTTACTACAATGCGAGTACAAGTCAAATACCCGCGCTAACAGAAATATTATCTTTTCTTATATTTCTTGGTAGTGTCTTTTTTAGTGGTGTCAGTTTTAGTCGTTTTCTTAGTTGTGTCTTTAGGTGCCGTCTGTGCAAATGTTCCTAAAGTAAAAGCTGATAGTATCAGCACGCTTAATAACTTTTTCATAGTTTTTGTGTGTTTGTTTTTAATTAACTATAGATAAACAATTCACAACTATAACGCAATGAAAACGGCCTTGTTGTAAAATTTTTTTAGTTAATCGATTGCTGAATTTCGCCTCTAAGCTTAAATCCCTAAAAAACAACTACTTAAATAGTAGACTTTTTTTGATAAAAAATCACGAAATGGAATGTTTTTCCACTCAAATAAGAATATTGAATACAAAAAAAGACCCATTTCCTGCCTGATTGACGGCTGAAAATGGTCTTTTCTTGAACAAGCGATAGCTTTATGCCGGCTTGTTAATCGATGTTTATTATCTTAGTATTAGTCGATGGCTTATCATCAGATGGTTTTGGAATAGCCCTCACAATGGCCACAAGCGCACCGGCCATTATGCCTAACGCCTTAAAGCCAAATTTTACAAAGGGCTTCACCTCTTGCCACACACCGACTTCGGTATGGTGTGTAGTAGTTTTAGTGTTACGGGGCTGGTTAATGTATTTAGTTGCCATGTTGTTTTTAATTTAATATAAGAAAGCATTTATTGTGCCATTATTAATTATTGTGCCATTATTAAATTGAGCCTGCGACGTCGTAATAGCAATTATCCTTTTTTCAATGTCAGCACCGTAATTTCGGGCCATATGCCCAACCTGCCTGTAAAGGCCAGGAAACCAAAACCACGGTTTACATACAGCTTGCGGTCATTGTTTTTAGCAAAACCGGCCCATTGCAGGTAGCGGTATTGTACCGGGCTCCACCTAAAGCCTGCCGTTTCTACACCAAACTGCGCGCCGTGTGTATGGCCAGATAGGGTA
>JBDSIC010000235.1:0-4487 GCA_039918195.1 Mucilaginibacter sp. | reverse complement strand
AACGCCTCGTCAAATGTGATCACGGTGGATGACCGTCCGGTGGTGGTGGAGTCGTTCCCGATGGGTATTGATGATGAAAAATATGCCGCGTTAACCCGGGATGAAAAAGTTATTAAGGAAATTACTTACCTGAAAGAGACATTTAACGATAAGCAATTGATGCTGTGCATTGACAGGCTCGATTACAGCAAGGGCATATTGCAGCGTTTGCAGGCATTTGAACTTTTGCTGGAAACCCATCCCGAATACATTGGACATGTAGTACTGCACATGATAGTGGTGCCATCGCGCGATAGTGTGCCGCAGTATAAAGAGCTGAAGGAAAACATTGACCGTAAGGTGGGTGATATCAACGCCCGTTACCGCACCATTAACTGGAGCCCGGTAAATTATTTCTACCGCGCGTTCCCTATAGAAACGCTGTCGGCATTATATAACACTGCCGATATTTGCCTGGTTACCCCCATGCGCGACGGCATGAACCTGGTTAGTAAAGAATATGTTGCCAGTCGTACCCAAGATACGGGGGTACTGATATTAAGCGAAATGGCCGGCGCCTCCAAAGAACTGATAGATGCCGTGATCGTAAATCCCAGCGACATCAGCTCAATGACCCATGCGATGGCTTTCGCGCTCACCATGTCATCTGCCGAGCAAAGCCGGCGTATGAAACTGATGCGGCAGGTGGTATCAAAATTTAATATTTATCACTGGGTGAAATTATTTACCGAACGGATGAAGGAGGCGAAGCAGATGCAGCACTCCATGCGCACCCGGCACATTACCGATGTTACCGAACAGGCCATCCGTAAAATATATAACAAAACCCAAAAGCGTATCATCTTCCTGGATTACGACGGTACACTGGTTGGTTTTAAAACAGATATAGCAGCAGCTGCGCCCGACCCGGAACTGTACAACCTGCTCGACCGGCTAAGCAGCGACCCGGGCAATAAAATTGTATTGGTAAGCGGCCGCAGCCATGTTAATTTACAGGAATGGTTTGGCCATACCCCGCTGGACATAGTGGCAGAGCATGGCGCCTGGCAAAAAAAGGACGGCAAGTGGCTAAGCACGCCCGGCCTTAACGATCAGTGGAAACAGGATATTTACCCCGTTCTTGAAACGTATGTAGACCGTACACCCGGTGCTTTTGTAGAAGAAAAGAACTTTTCGCTGGTGTGGCATTACCGCAAGGTAGAAAAGGGATTGGGTGAGTTGCGTACCAACGAACTGATAAACAACCTGCGCTACCTGATAAACGACCGCGGCCTGCAATTACTGCCCGGCAATAAAGTAGTCGAGATAAAAAATATCGAGATAAATAAAGGCAAGGCTACATCGGCATTATTGCATCAGCAGGAGTACGACTTTATAATGGCCCTGGGCGACGACCATACCGACGAAGATATGTTTAAAGCGATGCCTGATAACTCGTTAACCATTAAAGTAGGCAGCAATGTATCAGCAGCCCGTTTTTACCTGCGCAACCACCACGAGGTTAGGCAATTGTTACACAATTTAGTGCAGCCTGTTATAACCGGCGAGTTGGATAAATAGGCTATACACCTATATTTGCAGTAGATCCTTCCAAAAAACCTGTTTAAACAATGCGTAATAAATTTCTGTGGATAATATTTGCCCTGGTGCATCATGCCATTATTTTTCAGGCAGCTTTTGCGCAGGTTAACAAACCGGGCAAGCCCAATATTGTTATCATACTGGCTGATGATATGGGTTATGGTGATGTTTCAGCCAACAACCCGGGGGCACGTACTACCACGCCCAATATTGACAGGATGGCGCAAAAGAGTTTGGTGTTTACCGATGCCTACTCAGGCGGCGCGGTATGCACGCCTTCGCGCTACGCGCTGATGACGGGCAGGTATTATTTTCGCGCTAAACAACAGCAACAATTTTGGGGTTATTTGCCGCCGCTTATTGAGCCGGGCCGCGAAACCATAGGCTCGCTGATGCAGCGGGCAGGATATACTACCGCCTGTATAGGCAAATGGCATTTGGGTTTAAACTGGCAGAAAAAAGATAACAGCCTCCCGCAAATTCCGCAGAAAAAAGACAAAACAGTTACCAATACCAATTTCTCTGCAAATATCACCGGCGGCCCAAATTCGTTAGGATTTGATTACTCATTTATTTTGCCCGGTTCGCTGGACATGCCGCCGTATGTTTTTATAAAAAATGACAAGGTGGTTGACACCAATATTATACTGACTGCCGATGTTTACCCTAAAACTGCTACCGGCACTATGCCTGTGTGGGACAGGAAATACACCAACGAAAATGACATTTACTACGAGCGCGGCATTTGGTGGCGCAACGGTGAGATGTCGAGATCATTTAAAATAGAAAACTGCTTTGATACGCTGGTTAAGGAAGGGATAAACTTTATTAATACCCGGGCAAAAGACCATCCCGAAAAACCATTTATGCTTTACCTGCCGTTGTCGGGCCCGCATACACCGTGGATGCCTAATAAAAACTTTAAAGGAAAAAGCGCATTAGGCCCGTATGGCGATTTCATAGCCCAGGTAGATGATGTGGTGAGGCAGGTGAATGAAGCATTGGCAGCACAAAACATTGCCGAAAACACTATCGTGATATTTTCAAGCGATAACGGTGCCCATTGGTCGGAGGAAGACAAACAAACCTACGCCCACCAGGCCAATTATGGTAAACGCGGTCAAAAAGGCGATCTGTGGGACGGCGGCCAGCATATCCCGCTGATTGTTAAATGGCCCGCGCAAATAAAAACCAAAGTGACCTATACCCACACCCTGGGTTTGATAGACCTGATGGCAACGCTTTCGGAATTGACCGGTATACCGGTAAGGGAAAATAACGGGGAAGACAGCTTTAGTTTTTATAAAGTAATAAAAGGGCAATTAAATGTACCGGTGCGCGACGATCTTATCTTCATATCATCGCATAACAAACTGGCTATTAAACAAGGTAACTGGAAATATGCGGAATGCCTCGGCTCGGCCGGCATTAGCGAGCCGCCAATTATACTGCCGGTAAAAGGCGGGCCATTAGGGCAGCTATATGATCTGAGTACCGACCCCTTGGAAACAAACAATTTATATTTGCAGAATAGTGCTAAGGTTAAGGAGTTAGCTGCATTGCTTGAAAAAATAAAAGCGCAGGGGTATAGCAATGCAACTGTAATTAAATAGCTGTTTTTTTATATTTCTATCCTAAATAGAGTTACGAAAAAATGTATTCTTTACTGTTTTGGGCATTGTTTTTATACAAGCATTACGCTAAATTTATAAACAATTATAACCCATGCGTTATCTAAATTTCCTTGTTATTCTGTTGATTATTGCCTTTGCCGGTTGCAATAGGAGTAAAACTAATTTTTCAACCAAAAACAGCACCGATACGAGTTTGGGAATAAAAATTCCCCCGTCATGGGTCGAGCGTGTTCGGCGATTGGACTATCATAAAGCCGATCACCAAGTTGATTCCATATTACTTAAAGAGTTTTCTGCTATAATTAAACCCGATTCGCTTTCAATGGAAAAAGATTATGCTAATCAGAAAAAATTTGTCAACATGATATTTGCCGACCTTGATGGTGAACCCGGAGAAGAATTGATAGTACTATTGGGCTATGACTACTATAGTCCGTTTTTATGTGTAATTAAGCAAATAAATGGCAATTGGTACTTAATTTATAAAGAGGCGATAAACACTTTTTATGCGCCCCCATCTCTTTCAGTAGCCAATAATTATTCAAAAAATAAAGTTTTTTATCTGCGCAGAGTTTATAACCATGGGTCGGGAGTGTATTTGGACGGGTATACTTTTTACAAACTGATTGACGGCAAAGTTTACAGTTGTTTAAATATAATTAACAGGGCTTCTATTGTCGGCTGGGGGCTATATGTTAACCAGGAAATAAAAACAAGTTTTGAATTTGATGGTACAGCTGATGAGTTAGGAGTGACTTATGACTATAATTTTTTCCCCGGCAGTATATATCCAACTGATTGCGAATGGTGCGGTCACACAGAAATCTCTCTTATCCGCGGAGAAGATCATGTTAATTATCTATGGGATGAAAAAAATCACTCTTATAAACTTGATATACCGGCTTATAAAAATAATAGTAATGACTTAACCGCAAATAAAATAGCTTGTTTTGGAGATTTTGGTAATGATTCTCTTTTTGTAAGCGCATTTAAAAAACAAATAGACACAACGCTAAAAAACGGAACTGCTTTGCAACGGAAAATATTAGGTGAATACCTACGCCTGATGCAGGCAGAGCAGAATAAAGTTAACAAGCCATTGGAACAAAAAAGCACAGCCGGCGGCACCACTTTCTACGGGCCTTCTAACTAAAGGTAACTCCTACAAAAACACCGGCCTGTCCAGCTTAATAGCAATACGATAAGCCGCGTTCATCAACCCCACATGGCTATAGGCCTGAGGAAAGTTGCCCCATTGGCTGCCTGTTTCTT
>JBDSIC010000234.1:0-2896 GCA_039918195.1 Mucilaginibacter sp. | reverse complement strand
CATTGAGAGAAGTTTCTTTAGGCGAGCCGACATTGATAACCCGTAGCGGCGATGACCCGGTATGGCTGGATGCACCGCAAAATACCATTGTTCGCAGTTTTATGGACATACCCGGATCGCCACGTGTTACGCACGGCGTAAATGTGGGCAGTCCGTTAGCGGTGCATTATACTTATGATATGGATAATGGCACGATAGTACAGGCATGGCGCGGCGACTTTTTAGATGCCAGCACCATGTGGGTATCCCGTGGCGATGGCTCTTCGCGGGCACGCGGGTCGGTCCAATACTTTGGCAAGCCATTGCTAACGATACAAAAAATGGCCAACCAGCAAGCCGCATGGCTGACAGATACCACCGGTACCGGATATAAGCCAAATGGTTACCTACTGGATGCTAATGATAGGCCGACATTTAAATATACAATTTACGGCACCAAGGTTACTGATGCCAGTACGGTTCTTGACGGTGGCCAGGGAATCCGTCGTCAGATAACCCTGTTTAACCCTGCTCCCGGACTTTACGCACGTTTGGCAAGCGCCAACATTATTGAAAAAATAAAAGATGGGTTATACGCTATTGACGATAAGGCTTATTATATCCGCCTGGACGATAACGATATGAAGCCGATAATAAGAAATATAGGAGGTGAGCAGGAATTGATTGTGCCAGCCCAATTAAAATTAACCTATTCAATTATTTTTTAAGCAGACAGGTGATGAAAACATTAAGAGATACTTTACATAAAACTTTATTATCTGTGCTATTTTCCGGTAGTTTATTGGCTTACAGTACCCCATCATTTGCTCAGGCCGAATCGCCTAAAGAGGATGATTACTTTAAAATAATGAGGATAGTTGCCCCCGAAGGCAGCATTTTAGAAGTGGGGGGCTTATGTACTATGCCTAACGGTGAATTGGCCGTTACCACCCGTCGCGGTGATATTTATATTGTGGAGAACCCAAGCGCGCAGCGCCCGTTCTTCCATAAATTTGCTTCAGGCTTACATGAGGTTTTAGGTGCCGTTTATAAAGATGGTTCGCTATATGTATCGCAGCGTGGAGAATTAACCAAGCTAACTGATACCAATGGTGATGGTAAGGCCGATGTATTTGAAACGGTTTACGCCTGGCCATTATCGGGTAACTACCATGAGTACAGCTTCGGCCCAAAACTGGCATCTGATGGAAGCTTTTATGTAACCCTTAACCTGGGTTTCCCGGATGATTGGTGGCACCCGCGCAGCTTTGTGCCTTACCGTGGCATGGCGCTTAATATTACTGCTGATGGCAAGGTTACCCCATGGGCAAACGGTATGCGTTCACCTTGCGGTATAAGTTTGATAGACGGCGAACTTTGGTACACAGATAACCAGGGCGACTGGGTAGGATCGGGCAGTTTAATGCAGATAAAAAAAGGGTCGTTTATGGGCCACCCGGCCAGTTTGATTTGGTCTAATTTGCCAAATTCGCCTAATAAATTAACCCAGGAACAATTTTATGCTAAAAATAATCCTCGGATAGAAACTAATCCCAACGGTACTCCTTTTCAACCTGTTAATATTGTAAACGAAAAATTTAAAACCAAACACGAAGAGAAAAAAGATTTCCCGGAATTGGCACTGCCTGCCGTTTGGTTGCCGCATGGTATTTTGGGTATATCTAATTCAGAAATTGTAAAAATTCCTGAAAATACATTTGGCCCGTTTGAAGGCCAGTTATTAATTGGCGATCAGGGGCAGAGTATGATATCACGTGTGTTTATGGAAAAAGTAAACGGCGAATTTCAGGGTGCTGCATGGCCTTTCAGGAGCGGCTTTCAATCGGGCGTAGTTAGGCTGGCCTGGTTAAATGATGGTTCATTGGCTGTTGGCGAAACTAACCGTGGCTGGGGTTCGGCAGGCGAAGCTACTATGGGATTACAGCGCCTGGTTTGGAACAAGGATATGCCATTTGAAATGCGCGCGATACGTGCGCAACCTGATGGGTTTGAAATTGAGTTTACCAAGCCGGTTGAAAGAAAAACGGCAGAAGATATTGCCTCTTACAATATTGAAAGCTATATTTACAAATACCAGGCAGTATATGGTAGTCCGCCGGTGAGTGTGGAAAAATGTCCTATTGTTGGTGTTAAGGTATCCGAAGATGGATTAAGGGCTCGCCTGATCGTAAAAAATCTGCGCGATCATTTTATCCATACTATAACCATAAATGGTGTGCGTGAGGAAGAACATTTTTATAACCTGGTTCATCCAACCGCTTATTATACGCTTAATAGTATACCTGAAGGTGCTAAACTATCTCTTTCAAAAGTGAGCACTAAAAATTCGGCGACAGTTGCTCCAGCTCTGGCCCCTCCTTCTGCTCCGGTAAAAAGCACGAAGAAAATACCGGTAAAAGCAACCGCGACACCTAAAGCTAAAGTAAGCGCCGCGGCAGTTAAAGTACCTACCTGGAAGGAAGTTGAGCCCATATTACAAAAAAACACTTGCTTAGCTTGTCATAATGAAAAAACAAGGCAAGTTGGCCCGGCTTATGTAGAAGTAGCAAAACGCAATTACAGTGTTGCCGAAATATTATCATTAATAAAAAGTCCGAAGCCTGAGCATTGGCCCGATTATTCAACACCAATGGCACCAATGCCGCAAGTAACAACTCAAGATGCTACCAAAATAGCTCTATGGATCAAATCATTAAAATAATAATAATCAATAAGATCATGAAGATAACTTTAATATGTTCAGCAGCTTCCATGCTATTAGCCTTAGGAGCTAAGGCCCAAATGATGGTTGACCCCAACAAACCACTGACCAACAAACCTGAAGACACCGAAATATTTGCGCCGCAGTTACCGTTGCCAAAAGTGGTAAAGCCGGGCAAAAGCTTTGACGCGCCAC
>JBDSIC010000233.1:0-7866 GCA_039918195.1 Mucilaginibacter sp. | reverse complement strand
TTTTAGTGCGTTTACCCGCTCTTCATCATTTTCTGGAATGATATTCATTCCAAATGTATTTTCCATCATATAACAAATTAGCGAGAGGCTTTACCGGGATTAAGTAATCTACAAATATATAGTTCTTGCAGTTATAATATAGCCGAAAGACTTTACGAAAATAGTCTTCTACAGTATTTTGAATTAAAAATGATGTTGCTTAAAAATGACATAGCGGCAGCGAACCTTTTCCGATAGTTTACCGCCGCCATAAAGCCTTTTACAACAGTTTCTTTGTCATCAAACAACATGGTTAATTATGGGTTTTATATTTTTCAAGTGTTGCGCTATGCAATTGAAAACAGTAGTCTTTCTAAATTAAAAGTTCCTATTTTATCATTCACCAGTACTGAGAACTACGCATGCAATTATCCAATGATCCCTTTTAGAAAGTACGGTACTCAATGCGCCTATAGGTATCTGCATTCTTAACGCGGCCACGCTGGTTAGCGAGATCGTTAATGACAAGTTCCTGGAAATTGCCGGAAAACCCTACGAAGCCATATACGGCCATTTTTATTGGGATTCATTTTCGGAAGCACGGGTATACTATGAAGATACACTTAATGGCGTGATTGAGCAAGGCGAACCTTATTATGCTGATGAGGTACAGTTACAACTTATACGGCATGGTAAGCCCGAAATGGTATTTGTGACCTTCGTACACGTCCCCATTAAAACAATGACGGGAAAGTTACAAAGTAGCCATATGGGTACTGGAAAATACGGCGCAGGTGATAGCCCGTAAGGAGATCAATGATTAAACGAGGAGTTAAAAGAGAAGAATGAAGAGTTGCTAAGATATCATAAAACAAAAAATGCTACCCACTGTAGTGGATAGCATCTATGCCGGCGGTGAGGGAGGGATTCGAACCCTCGGTACAGTTTCCCGTACGTCAGTTTAGCAAACTGATCCTTTCGGCCTCTCAGGCACCTCACCAGTATAAAATAAATACCCCTTTTTCAAGGACTGCAAATATAGCAATTAGCCTAAGTCGGCAAAAAAAAATTAGGTTTTCTAATAATCTATCCGCACATGGTAAATACTCATCAGCATGCGCTTAAATATTGATTTAATAGTTTCCAGGTCTTTTAGGGTTATATCACTGTCTTTCAGTTGGTCCTGGTCAAGTTTATATTTTACGATCCGGTCTACCAGGTCGCCTATTGATTTTTCATCAGGCTCCTTTAATGAGCGCGATGCCGCTTCAACCGAGTCGGCAAGCATTAAAACACCCGTTTCTTTCGAGAAAGGAATAGGCCCCGGGTAGCGGAAAATATTCTCATCTATCAGTTTTTCGGGAAAATTCTTCAGGAACGACTGGTAAAAATAATCTACCCGCGTATTGCCGTGGTGGGTGCGTATAAAGTCCGACACAATATCGGGCAGGTTGGCCTTTCGTGCCATCTCGAGCCCTTTACTTACATGCCTGATGATGATCTGGGCGCTTTCTTCATACGGCAACTTATCGTGCGGGTTAAATGACGATATCTGGTTCTCGATAAAGAAAAGCGGGTTTTCCATTTTACCTATATCATGGTAAAGCGCCCCTGCCCTAACCAGCAACGCGTTGCCCCCTATTGAGTAAATTGCATTCTCGGCCAAATTAGCCACCTGTAGCGAGTGCTGGAATGTACCCGGCGCCGAAAAGGCCATTTCGCGCAGCAGCGGCGCATTGGTATTGGTCAGTTCAATCAGTGTGATATCTGAAGTAAGGCCAAACACCTTTTCAAATGCATAAATAAGCGGGTAGGCTAATAACGTAAGCAACACACTCACTACAAACGGAACAAAGTCTACCCAGTCTATACTGGCAACACTGCCCTGCCGTATAAATGATATGCCGACAAATGCAATAAAATAGCTACCCGTAATTATTAATGCCGAAATAAGGAATTGCTCGCGGCGGATAAGGTTTTTGATGGTGTAAATAGATACCATACCAGCAGTTATCTCGTAATACGCAAACTCAAAGCTATTCGGTACAAAAAAACCGGCCATCAACACCACCAGCAAGTGTATGTATAGCGCAAGCCGCGTATCAAACAAAATACGAATGATAATAGGGACAATACAATAAGGTATATAATACAGGTTTGGTATTTGCAGTATAATGGCTATTGACAGCGTAGCAAGCATGGTGGTTACTACCAGCAGTATAAGGCCTACTAACCGGTTATCGTTATAAATATCGCGCCTGAAAAGGTATAAGAATACCATTAACAGCGCAATGGCTAAGCCCACCAGTAAAAAACGCCCCAGCAAAACCAGCCGGCTATCGCCGTTTACCCGGGCATTGTCCTCAAAAGCCTTTTTGTACGATTGCAATTTTTGAAAAACATCGTCACTCACTACCGATCCTTTGGCAACAATTACTTCGCTGGTTTGCACCATTCCACGGGTGATGGATAAATTTTCAACCACTTCCTTTTCCAGTTTGGTGGTAAGCCTTTCATCATAGTTAAGGTTGGTTTCCAGCCGGTCATCCACCAGGTCAAGTATAAATGCCTTATCTATATCCTTACGGTTATTTAGCACCTGTTCGCAATAAGCTAATGCGGTTTCTTTGGTAAGCAGGTCGGCCATATTTTTTTCTACGGCTATATTATTATTTATAATGCTTATCGAATAATTTTCGGCGGTACGCTGGTGTTTCGGGTTCACTTTTATAACCCCCTTTGCATATATGTAGTTAAGCAGGTTACTCCCCGTTGCAATATATGCCGGTTTAAGTTTGTCATTAATACCGGCTGTGTGCCATTTTATTTCCAGGTCACTTCTAAAGCCTTCTGCCTGTAGCTTTGCTACCTCATCATCAACCCGGTATATAGGTGTAACACTGGCCAGCGCGGCTTTGCGGTCTGCAGCTATCTCTTCCTGGGTTTTTAATATGGCGAAGTTATAGGGCGATACCAGGTCCTTTTGGTTCCAGATACGCCCTTTTTCAAACTCATACCTAAATTGGGCCTGTTTTGGCAGTGCAACTACTATAAGGCAAACACTCGCCATTATCATAAAAAACTTAATATTGCGCGAATATTTTCGCAACAAAGCCTTTTGCCTCGAAGATGATATCTGTACCATGTGGGATGTTAACTTTCAAAAATAATATAAGTTTCTGTTATATCGGGTTTTCTTGCTGTACAAAAACGGTTAAAGCGGTTTGATGTGTTTTAGGGCAATAAATAGATCAATATATCTTTTTTACCAAAAAAGGTGAATCACAGCCTCTCGCTGCAATTTTTTCAAAAAAACCTTTCCGGATAACCCTGTAAGGTGGCTGTGAAAAAATTTTAGGGATAAAAGAATAATATGGAATACTATTTAGGTAAAGACACCTAAAACTGGAACTATCGAAAGTGGAGAAAAAGCTTAGATGAAATACCTTCTGTTACATTTATAATCATTATTAATTAGGTAAAGAATATTTAAACATATTGTTTATATTTTTTGGGCATAATTGTAAAATTTTTGATACATTAGTAACCTAACTAGTATGAATTAATGATTAACCGCAACTCATTATTGCTCAAATTGAGTAATATATTATTGGTTGTATATTTATTTTTTGCTGTCACTACTACCTTTATGTGGTGGGATGAATTAAAAAGGCATTTTACAATTTACGACCGTATATCTCATAAACTTCATAGTTCGGTTCCGTTAAAGATACTGGTAGCAGGTATATTTTTGCTTCTAACAACTGTAATTGCTTACAGGGGGTTTAAGTATTACAAAACTAAAAAGGATGATTTTTCTATTGAGCTGCACGCCTGGATAGTTGTAATACTGCGTTACTGGCTGGCTTATGAAAACAGCGTTTATGGTTACGCCAAAATTTTCAAACGGTTTTTCTCGCATTTTTTTGATGTGGAGGATACGCCGGCCGGCGACCTGTCGGGTATTGGCCTTACCTGGTTCTTTTTTGGCTACTCGCACGAAATGTCGACAGTTATAGCCCTTAGTCAAATTGTGGGTGGTACGCTCTTGTTTTTCCGGCGCACTACAGTATTGGGCGCGCTGATATTGTTAACGGTTGTTGTTAATATCATCTTTATCAATATATATTATATGTCGCTCCCTTTGGCGATGTTCAATTCGGTATTAATTGCTTTAGGCCTGGTATACTTGCTAATGCTGCAGTGGGATGATATTAAGCTCATATTCTTTAGCATGTACCAAAAGGCCCCTACGCTAAAAAAACCAATGTTTAACTGGACAATACGCGGCATACTTGCTTTTTTTGCATTTTTTACGGTTTACTTTTTAATGGCCGAACGGGAGTTTATACCCATGAGCGGCAAATGGCAGGTGGATAAATTTGTTAGGAATGGCGTAACCTTAGAGGAGAATGAATGGCTTACAGACTCCAACCACTGGAAGAACATCTATATTGAAGCCGGCTATAGAGCTGTATTTTCGCCTAACCCTTATATTTATGATAAAAAGCGTGCAAAATATGCCGATTTCAAACTTGATCCCGGCGGTAAAAAAATGCGTTTGGTTTTTATAAATCACAAGATAGCCACTGATACGGCTTTTGTTGATGTGCAAAACACAGGCAACAAAAAAATGATATGGAGTACCATATTCCGTAAAGATACTTTACAGTTGATGCTTACCAAACTCGAAAAATCAAAGACATATTAAATAGCTTTATAAAAAAAGAGCATCGTTAAGGCACAGCAAATTATATTACTGTGCCTTAATTATTTATTGCGTTTTTCTTGCATTTATGAAAAATAGTTTGATATCTTCGTGATATCATTTTAAAATCATTTCAATCATGGAAACTGAAAAAACAATTAACCCTCCCTCCGGCTATGCAGCCTTTGTTTTATTCCTTATACTTTTAGCGGCAGCCGGTATATGCTTTTGGCAAAGGCAATTTGCTGTAGGTACGATACTCATCGCTATCAACTTTATATTGGTGCTGCCGGGGCTGGTAATTATAAACCCCAATGAATCGAAAGTACTTACACTTTTTGGTAAATATACCGGCACAGTAAAAAGCGGCGGATTTTTTTGGGTTAACCCCTTCACCGTAAAAAAGAAAGTGTCGTTAAGGGCATTTAACCTAAACGGGCAACAGCTTAAGGTGAACGATAAAATGGGTAACCCCATTGAGATAGCCGCTGTTATTGTTTGGAAAGTAAAAGACACGGCCGCTGCGGTTTTCGCGGTTGAGAATTATCTTCAATACGTAAATATACAAAGTGAAGCTGCTGTACGGCACCTTGCTAATTCCTTCGCCTATGACAATATGGAGGATGAAACCGCTGACATTACCTTACGCGGTGGTGCCGAACAGGTTAGTTTATTGCTTGAAAAAGAACTGAACGAGCGTTTAGAGCGTGCCGGTATCGATGTGCTGGAAGCCCGTATATCGCACCTGGCCTATGCGCCCGAAATTGCACACACCATGCTGCAGCGCCAGCAAGCCTCGGCCATTATATCAGCACGTAAGCTGATAGTGGAAGGCGCGGTAGGCATGGTTGAAATGGCATTGACCAAATTGTCTGAGAAAAACATAGTGGAACTTGACGAGGAACGTAAAGCGGCTATGGTAAGTAACCTGCTGGTGGTGTTATGCGGCGACCGCAGTGTTTCGCCGGTGGTTAATACAGGTACACTTTACCATTAATCAGGATGTACAGCGTTTACAACAACCGTAATATCGCGACGCTTTATATGATAAGGCATGGCTGGCTAAAGCCCGAGTACGAGCTTACCGATAACGTGCACAGCTATGGCAGGCTTACCTATAAATGGATATCGGCCAAACGCAGGGCATTTGTTGAAATGGCCGACAGAACTATCGGCTTCAGGTTCGAGGGTTTCTGGAAGACATCATTGGTGATAACAGACAGTAATGAAGATATTATAGGCAAACTTACGATGAAGCCGTTTAAGCGAAGATCGATACTTGAAATGAATAGCGGTTTTAAGGCTACATTCAGGCGCGTATCTTTCTGGAAATCACAATATGTTTGGGAAAGTGATATGTATGGCCCTATCGTGCGTATACATAGCCCCTCTTTTTCATCAACAGACAATATTTTAATTGAGCAAAGTACTGCCCCTGTGGATGTATTGCCTTTGCTTGCATTTTTAGGTCTCCATTTAATTATCATCCGCCGGCAGCGGGAAGCCGCTATTGCATCATCTTAGTTATGGCCGAAAAAAAAGCTTTTATATTGCGCATAAATCCGGATGTTTTGAAGGATATTGAGTGCTGGGGTGCCGACGAGTTTAGAAGCACAAACGGTCAGATAGAATACCTGCTGCAACAAGCTTTGCTTGCCCGTAAAAAAAGCCTTAAAAAAGCCGCTAAAGAAAAGTAAGTTTGTATTGATGGACGCTGCAAAAAAAGAAAAATTAAATAAGATAGCGCACTTACTTGCCGGGGGCATAATTCTGCTACACGGAGTAGAAAAACTGGATAGTAATCACACCGTTTCTGCCCTGTTTTTTTTAATTGCAGGCGCTGTCTTTTTAGCTGTCGCAATATTCCATCACAAGTTGGTAACGCGCATCCGATCTGCCGATACAATTTTTTCTGTAATTGAAGGTTTACTGGCGGTTATTGTGGCCATTGAATTTATTCAGGCCCATAAACAATATATTCAATACATGTATCTTTTTGCTGCAGCGGCCTATTTTGTACAGGCCGTTATTGCCTACAGAGCGCCGGTAAAACATCACCATAATTAATTAAGCATAATTGTAATGGCGACAACAGCTAAAGACATTGACGAATACATAGCCGTTTTCCCGGATGATATTCAATATAAACTGGAGCAAGTTCGCGGTATTATTATAAATACTGTTCCCGAAGCTGAAGAGGCTATAAAATACGCTATCCCCACCTTTGTATTCCATGGTAACATGATAAGTTTTGCTGCTTTTAAAAATCATATTGGCCTATACCCTATCCCGGCAGGTGACGAGGAGTTTGAAAAAGAGATAGCTGTATATAAGGCATCTAAAAGTACAGCTCAATTTAAGCACGATGAGCCTTTGCCATTAGCCCTTATAACCCAATTTGTACTATTGCGCGCTAAGGCAATGACAGAAAAAGCCGCGACTAAGAAAAAGTAAATATCATTCCATTAAACACTAACCGCACTGCCAGTTTGATTTGGAGGTTTATTAAATAGGGTACATCTTTGTAGTGTTATACATTAATTTATGAGAGAAGTAGTAATTGTTGCCGCAATCCGTACGCCAATAGGCAGTTTCGGTGGCAGCTTATCATCATTAAACGCTACGCAGCTGGGCGGGCTGGTTATTAAGTCGGCCTTAGAAAAGTCGGGCTTAAAGCCCCAACAGGTGCAGGAAGTATATATGGGTAATGTGCTATCAGCCGGGCTGGGCCAGGCGCCGGCAACACAGGCCGCTATTTTTGCAGGACTACCCTACCTGCCTGCTACCACCGTAAATAAAGTATGTGCATCAGGCATGAAAGCTGTTATGCTGGGTGCACAAAGCATAGCCTTGGGCCAAAATGATATTGTTATAGCCGGTGGTATGGAAAGCATGAGCAATGTACCTTACTACCTGGATAAGGCACGCAATGGTTATCGTTTAGGCAACGGCCAAATAACTGATGGCCTGGTAAAAGACGGTTTGTGGGATGTATACCATGACTACCACATGGGTTCGGCAGCTGATATGTGCGCTACAGAATGCAATATCAGTCGTGAAGAACAGGATGCCTATGCTATTGAATCATACAAACGTGCCCAAAAGGCACAAGCCGATGGCAGGTTTAATAATGAGATCACCCCCGTTGAAATAAAAGATAAAAAAGGCGGTATTACTAT
>JBDSIC010000232.1:0-14456 GCA_039918195.1 Mucilaginibacter sp. | reverse complement strand
GCAAAGCGCGGTGCCGGCCGCGGTTGTTTTAACAACATCTAAAATGATGATATCCGGCTTTTCTTTAACGATGATCTTGATCATACCTTCTTCTGATCTCGATGGTATCACCTGGTATCCCTCTTCTGTTAAGATATGGGCAACTATGTGCAATATATCTTCGTCATTTTCTATAACCAGTATCCGCTTCTTCATCACTTCGAAGATACTTTTTTTTATTTGAATTAAACAATATGCAATTATAATTGTATCGTAATACTTTTTAACCCAAAAGCAATTTAAAACTTTGCCTGGCCTAAATTATACTTGCTTTAAATCCAGGTAATTGACCCCGTTTGGTGTAAGCAACAGATTACTAACAGGCAAAGGAGAAGGCCGGTAATTATTTCAAAATCAACGCTCTTGGTAGTTGCACCTATATACTACATTTTTGCCCGAAACCACGTATAACTTATCGAGATCATTTATCAACATCGATTATAAGTAACTGATAAATAACAATTTACAAGCTGTATATTTTTTTATTAACAAATCGATGTTGGTAACATATTGAGGTAGAAGCGTTATTTATTGCTTTGCAAGAAGCTCATAAAAAGATATTCACTTTAGGAAATTCGCTTAAATTTTGTATATTTTTGTGTCATTATGACCTCCGAGAACGAAAGCCAATATAACAAGCCGAACACCACCGACAGAAAAAGCAGGTTTACCCCCCAAAACACCTATGCGGGTTTGGGCAAATTGCCCCCGCAGGCAACAGATTTGGAGGAAGCTGTTTTAGGTGCCCTGATGCTTGAAAAAGACGCGCTTTCGTCGGTTATTGATATTTTGCAGCCTAATGTTTTTTATAAAGACAATCACCAAAAAATATTCCAGGCCATACGCACCCTGTTCGAGAAAACCTCGCCGGTTGATATCCTGACGGTTACTGCGCAGTTGCGTACCCAGGGCGAACTGGAAATGATAGGCGGCGCTTATTATATTACTGAGCTTACCAACCGTGTGGCATCGGCGGCAAATATCGAGTACCATGCCCGTATCATCATACAAAAATTTATCCAGCGCGAGCTGATACGTATATCTACCGAAGTAATAAACGACGCTTACCAGGATACCACCGATGTGCTGGACCTGCTGGACAAAGCCGAAAAGAACCTCTTCGAGATAGCCCAGAATAACCTGCGCCGCGATTCGCGCAAAATGGACGACCTGATGCACGAAACGCTGAAGGACATTGAAGCATTAAAAGATAAAAAAGATGGCCTGACGGGTGTTGCCTCGGGCTTTACCGAGCTTGACCGGATGACCTCGGGCTGGCAAAAATCAGACCTGGTAATTATTGCTGCCCGCCCGGCAATGGGTAAAACAGCCTTTGTACTAAGCTGCGCGCGTAATGCCGCGGTTGATTTTAATAAACCTGTGGTGGTATTCTCGCTGGAGATGTCGTCGGTACAATTGGTTAACCGTTTAATTTCCGGCGAAGCCATGATAGAGCAGGAAAAAATACGTAAAGGAAATTTAGAGGAGTGGGAATGGGCGCAGATACACAGCAAGGTTGGCCGTTTGGAACAAGCCCCGCTGATCATCGACGACACCCCTGCCCTTAATATATTTGAGTTCCGCGCCAAGTGCCGCCGTTTAAAATCACAGCACGATATACAGCTTATCATCATCGATTACCTGCAGCTGATGCAGGGCAAAGGCGATGGAAAGGGCGGCGGTAACCGTGAGCAGGAAATTGGCAGCATATCCAGGGCGCTAAAATCAGTAGCAAAGGAATTAAATGTGCCGGTTATCGCGTTATCGCAGTTAAGCCGGGCCGTTGAGAACAGGCCGGGCGGTTCAAAACGCCCGATGCTGTCCGACTTACGTGAATCCGGCTCTATCGAGCAGGATGCGGATATGGTATTATTCCTGTATCGCCCTGAATATTACGGTTTGGATGTGGATGAGGACAACAACCCTACCCAAGGCGTTGGCGAGATCATTATTGCCAAGCACCGTAACGGCGAAACCGGCCGCGTACGGTTAAAATTCGTAGGTAAATACGTTAAGTTTACTGATCTGGAAGATGATATGAGTTTTGGAGCAAGCCCGTCGGCAGGCCTAACCCCGTCGCAGGGCTTTGATAATCCTAACCCAAGCAACTTTATTATCCGCCCGTCAAGGATGGATGATATGGATGACGAGGCACCGTTTTAACCCCCTACCCCCTGAAGGGGGATTTTTATTAACGCCGGTTTAGCGTCGTGCTTGAATAGGCGGTTTACTAAATTTTACTTAATGACAGTCATTCAAAAAGCGGGTCTTTTATTATTGATATTGAGTTTCGTTATGTTCCTTTTAGGAATTGCCGGATTTTCCGGAGAATTCAGTGGAGACATACTTAACGAGATAGCAAAAAATTCATTTTTTCTGTGGTCACCTGCCGGAATTTTAGGGTTTCTATTATTGGTTTTCGGCAGGGATAGAAAAAGCTAAGTATTGCAGGGTTCCGTTCTACACAATAATTGGTGAGGTAGCCTTACATCTTCAAACCGCTATAAAATTTATCAAGCCTTCTAAGCGCTTTTTTGTTGAATAAATGGCTGTGATCGTTACTACCTAATTGAGCAGTAGACTTAACCCACGCACACTCTAAACTCATTTCAGATTGTGCGATCACCCTGCCGTCTTTAAAATAAACCACGCCAATATCCGGTTTTATGCAATCCGTTTTTAATGGCACCTTAAATGATGCAGGATTGCCGATAATTGAATTTAAAGTTTTTAGTTGCAATACGTTAAGTTTTTTCTTTTTGGTGATGGTATTGAGCCATTCTCCTTTGTCATTTACCGGGTAATAAGTATGCCCGTTAACAAGCCCGTTGTAGTTTACAATTATTACCGAATCGCAACGGAAAGCACTGCGCTTGTGCGTTAACATTGTATTTATTTCTAAAGTTACCCGGTGCCTTTTTGGCGATTTCGGCTTTGCAGCAGCCGTCGTGGCGCTTGTTTTTATAGCTGACGTGTCCGGTTTCTTATCCGTTTTTACCGGGCTGTTGCACGCGCTATACAGCAAGCCAACAATTATTACAAATAACTTTATTTTCATGATTTTTTATTCATTCGGTACCAATAAGTTGTTATTGCTATCCGTAACTTACAATATTACAACAATCTTACTCATCATCATCTTCGTCGTCAAATATACCCGCCGCAGCGTTATATGCCGCCTGCAATTCCGAGAACGCATGCATATCCCTTTTTTCGCGCGTGATTTTCATACCGGTTTGGTAAGTGTTTATAGCATCGTCTTTACGGTTTAGCGCCTCATACAATTTGCCTAAGTGATAGTAAGTACCGGTGTAGCCGGGGTGGTTATTGGTCAAATCTTCATAATAATTTAGCGCCTTTTCTGTTTCGTTCAGGCGCAGGTATTCGGTGGCCAGCGCGTATTTTAAAAATTCGTCGTTGGGTTCGTTCTTTATAAATTCTAATAGCTTCTCTAATCTGCCTGTCTGCATTTTAAACTCTGTGTTTTTTTTAACTAAATTTGCAAAAACCTCTTTCTATGAAAATACTGGTATGCATAAGCAATGTGCCGGATACAACGACAAAAATAACCTTTACAGATAACAACACGCAATTTAATACCAGCGGCGTACAATTTATTATAAACCCTTATGATGAAATTGCCCTTGCCCGCGCTATTGAGCTTACCGATGGCGATAAAGGTACTGTAACCGTTATCAACGTAGGCGAAGCAGCCACCGAGGCCACCATACGCAAGGCTTTGGCTATAGGCGCTACTGATGCGGTACGCATAAATGCCAAACCGCATGATGCCTGGTTTGTGGCTTACCAAATTGCCGGATACATAAAGCAAAACCCGTTCGACTTAATACTTACCGGGCGCGAATCTATCGACTATAACGGCTCAAAGGTAGCGGCTATGCTGGGCGAATTATTAGACCTGCCATCAGTATCTATCATCAAAAAATTAGAGGTTGACGGCACGACCGCCACCGTTGAACGCGAGATAGAAGGCGGCAAGGAAGTGATGACCATTCCCCTGCCCTTTGTGGCCGGCACTGCCGAAGGGGTTGCCGAACCTAAAATACCCAATATGCGCGGCATTATGTCTGCCCGTACCAAGCCCTTAACGGTTGTTGAGCCTGTTGAGGTGCAGCAAACATCAAACATTATCAGTTATGAAACCCCTGCCCCGCGCGGACAGGTTACTTTAGTGCCTGCCGACGATACGGCAAAGCTGGTTGACCTGCTGCATACCGAAGCGAGGGTGATATAAACAAAACATTTAAACAGATTTTTACTTAACACAATTATATGCCGGTTTTAATATTTGCGGAAAATGCGGACGGGGTTTTCAAAAAGTCAATTTTTGAAGCAGTTACCTATGCACGCGCCATTGCCGATCAAAATAATACTTCGTTAATCGCTATTTCTATAGGTGACGTGAATGCTGCTGAACTGGCCGCATTAAGCAAGTACGGTGCCGATAAGGTGCTCAATGTATCAAACGCCAAACTGAAGAACTTCGTGAACCAGGCCTATGCCTCGGTAATTGCCGAAGCAGCTAAAAAAGAAGGCGCTGATATTGTCGTTCTATCCAACTCCTTTTCCGGTCGTGGATTGGCACCGCGCATTGGCGTTAAACTAAATGCCGGGGTAATCGACGGCGCAGTATCGCTGCCAGACCAAAGCGGCGGCAAATTCGTTGTCAAAAAAACAGCCTTTTCGGGCAAGGCATTTGCCATTACCGAGCTGACATCGGCTAATAAAGTTATTGCCTTAACGCCCAATACTTATAAAGTTGAAGAAAAAGCAGCTGCCGGCACTGTAGAAGATTTTTCGGTTGAAACCAAAGAATCAGATCTTAAGGCTATGCTGAAGGAGATCGTACGTTCGGCAGAAAAAGTGTCCTTGCCTGATGCCGAGATCGTAGTATCTGCCGGGCGCGGTTTAAAAGGCCCCGAGAATTGGGGTATGATAGAAGAATTGGCCGGCCTTTTAGGCGCGGCCACAGCCTGCTCAAAACCGGTATCTGATGCAGGCTGGCGCCCGCACAGCGAACATGTTGGGCAAACCGGTATAGCTGTCAGTCCAAATTTGTATATTGCGATAGGAATTTCGGGCGCTATACAGCACCTTGCAGGTATAAGCGCATCTAAAGTTATTGTTGTAATAAACAAAGACCCCGAAGCGCCGTTTTTTAAAGTGGCCGATTACGGCATTGTTGGCGACGCGTTTGAAGTTGTGCCAAAATTAATTGAAGCAGTTAAACAATATAAAGCCATAGCGTAACAGAGTTGTGATGGGTAATAACATGAAAAAAATAAAGCTGGATATTGTCGGGCTATCTTACAGTCAGACACAATCGGGCGCGTATGCATTGGTTTTGGGCGAGGTTAGCGGCCGCCGCAGGCTGCCTATCATCATTGGCAGTTTCGAGGCACAGGCCATTGCTATCGAGATAGAAAAGATGACACCGAGCCGCCCCCTTACCCACGACTTATTTAAGACCTTTGCGCAGGCCTACAATATCAACGTACAGGAAATTATTATTTACAACCTGGTGGATGGTATTTTTTATGCCAAACTGCTTTGCAGCGATGGCAAGCGCGAAATGGAAATAGATGCCCGAACATCAGATGCTATCGCGATATCCGTTAGGTTCGACTGCCCTATTTATACCTACGAATTTATCCTTTCAACAGCCGGCATCGTTATAGAAGGTAACGACTTTGTATACCTGGAGAACATTAACGAAACTACCGAAGAGAAAACCCCGGTGTCAGCAGCAACCGGTTTTACCTCATTAAGTGATGATGAGCTTAAAACCCGCCTGCAGGAAGCCCTTACCGACGAAGCCTATGAAAAGGCCGCCAAGATAAGGGATGAGCTGAACAGAAGAAAAGCTTCCTGATACGGATCCAAATTCTAAAACTTTTCCTGCTTTCAGTTAATTTGATTACTTTCCCTTTTCAATACACTGACCGTTTATGCACGTTAAAAAAAGTGCCGTATGAATATTAAGTTCCGCTTAATAGTGATGAATTTTATGCAGTTTTTTATATGGGGAGCATGGCTGCTTACTATAGGTGCATACTGGTTTCAAAACAAACATTGGTCGGCCGGCAATTTTTCCATTATTTTCTCTACGATGGGTATCTCGGCCATTTTTACACCCGCTTTAGCCGGCCTAATTGCCGACAAGTTTATTAACGCCGAAAAGCTATATGGCATATTGCATATTTTGGGTGCTGTTACTTTGTTTTGCCTGCCTTTGATGAAGGATCCTTCTACATTTTTTTGGGTGATGCTGGTAAACATGTTCTTTTACATGCCTACGCTTTCATTATCTATCACAGTAGCATATTCTGCCTTAAAAAACAATAAAAAGGATGTAGTAAGGGATTATCCCCCTATACGCATTTGGGGCACTATTGGCTTCATAGCGGCGCTATGGACCGTAAGCCTGACCCATAATGAAGTTTCGGCCAATCAATTTTATATTGCCGGGGCAGTTGCCTTCGCTTTAGGCCTATATGCCTTTACATTGCCTGAATGCAGCCCCTTACTGCGTAAAGGAAGTGGTATGCTGGCGGCTGGTAAACTCGGAATGAACGCTTTTTCGCTATTTAAGACACCGCGTTTTGCCATTTTCTTTGCATTTTCGTTATTATTGGGTGCGGCCCTGCAACTTACTAATGCCTACGGCGATACCTATATACATGATTTTGGGCGAGTTGCAGCTTATAAAGATACTATTACTGTAAAATATCCTGCCATCATTATGTCCATATCGCAGATATCAGAAACCTTATTTATACTGGCTATCCCCTTTTTCCTGCGTAAGTTTGGTATTAAATATGTTATGCTGCTCAGTATGTTGGCATGGGTGATCCGTTTCGGGCTTTTTGCCTTCGGCGATCCGGCCGGTGGCTTATGGATGATCATATCATCTTGCATAGTGTATGGTATGGCATTTGACTTTTTTAATATATCAGGATCACTTTTTGTTGAAACACAAACTACTCCTGAAATACGGGGTAGCGCGCAGGGGTTATTTATGATGATGGTAAATGGATTTGGTGCAATTTTTGGCAGCCTGGCCAGCGGTGTTATAATTGACAAGTATTTTACCCTTGCCGATCAAAGTAAGAACTGGCAGGGCATATGGCTTACTTTTGCAGTATATGCCTTAGTAATTGCTGTAATTTTTCCGTTTATATTTAAGTACAAGCACAACGCCGCGCTGGAACACGCCATTAAGCACGCATAGGTTTTTAATTTGAGTTTTTAAGTAGTCAGCATTATATATGAAAAAACATTACCGCGAAGAAAATGACTGTCTGAATTGCGGCGCTGAATTAGCAGGGAAATATTGCCATAACTGCGGGCAGGAAAACCTGCACCTGAAGGAAAACTTTGCCCATGTTATTACGCATGCGGTTTTAGACTATTTCCACTTCGACCACCACTTTTTTCATACGCTAAGGCCATTGCTGTTTAAACCCGGCAAGCTAACCAACGAGTATATGGCCGGCCGCAGGGCGCAGTTCCTGCACCCGGTTAAAATGTACATCTTTATAAGTATTGTATATTTTTTGCTGGCCTTTAGCAATAACCACGAAGCCGGTAATGAAACACCCGTGAGTAAAACCGATACGACAGAAGACGTTATTGTACCGGGTGCCAAAATAACATTCGCGGATGACGAAGAGTATTCGAAATACATGAAGGAAAAGGAAAATGAAAGTATAAAAAAAGCTTTCAAATCGGCTTTAAAACCAACAAAGGATACCACCAGTAGTGCTGAAATAGCAGATAACGGCTTTGAGAACGCTTTTTTAGAAATTTTTACCGACCGGGCCGGCCAGGTAGATTACGATACGTACCCGGAGTATCTAAAAGATCAGCAAAAACTCCCCTCGAAAAATCAGGATACCTTTTGGGACCGTTATATTATCAAAAAATACATTGCCTGGCAGCACGATGGTGTAAATAGTAAGAAGCTGTTTATAGAAGGTGTAAAGCATAACATACCCAAAATGATGTTTATTTTGCTACCGCTGTTTGCGCTTATTCTCAAATTCGCTTTTTGGAATAACCGTAAATTTTATGTGGAACACCTGATATTTTCGTTCCATTTCCATTGCTTTATATTCCTGTTCTTCACTATCATGATTTTGTTGAAAATGATCGTCCCGGAAAATTGGGACCTAATAGGCTGGCTCCAGTTTGTCGAATTTATTGTTATCCTGTGGTATACCTACCGCGCTTTTCGTACGGTGTACAACCGCAGCAGGTTTCGTACCATTTCCAAAATGATGGGAGTATCATTTATGTACCTGATGGTCTTTGCTTTCTCGATAACCTTAGTAGCATTTATCACGGCAATACCCGCGGTGTAGGCTGCATAAAATATCATCGCATAAAAAAAGCTGCCTTAATTATTAAGGCAGCTTTTTTTATGATAGAAATCCGCTTAGTATAGCTTGTAAGCCAAACTAAGGTTAAATAAGTTGATACGGGTTTTCGAATAGCCATTATTATAAGTTTGTTTAGTTAAACCAGCCTCATAACGCAGGTCGACAGAAAGCTTCTGAACATCAACCCCTGCGCCTACTGTCCAGGCAAAATTCTGATCTTTTAAGTTGGTAAGTGTAGCGGCATTACCTACTGCGCTGCCTAAGCTTTGGTCTTTACTAATAGTAAATGAAGCAAGCGGGCCGGTATAAAAGCGTCCGCCCAAGCCTAATGCGCCAACTTTAGCGCCAACTAATAAAGGCACATCAATACTGGTAAATTTCACATTGTTCACCACCCCGTTCTCTTCAATTTTAACGTTTTTACCTGTTAAATATAATTCTGGCTGTATCATGATGCCAACTACTGAAAAGCGGCCCCAAAAGCCACCCAGGTATCCTGCACGGTTCCCGCTACCGAAGTCTGGGTTTGAAAGAGAAAAGCTTGACATGTTGACACCGGCTTTTACTCCAAACTGAAATTTAGGCACAAGCGGTAATTGCGCCATCGCGTAATATGAAGTGCATAAACAAATTGCTAATAGTAAAGTGATTTTTTTCATAATAGGTGTGTTTTAGATTAATACAATCAGATGTAAATATTGTGCTAAAATAAAACCAATACATGAAATAAGCGTGATTTTAAAAATAAAGTTTTTCACGGCCTGTTTGCTTATGTAAATTTTATTTATTAATATTTGTCATCACAATTAGCCGATCCTTAAGTTATGAGCCAGAGTAAGAACAGCCTTGTTCATCTAAACAAGGCGAAGATGTATTTTAATTATACCATATGCCTGTTTTTATCGCTTTACATTTTAACAAATTTTTTGCTGGATAAGGTTGACATCAGCGGAATTTTACAGGCAGGTGTAGCCGCTTTTAATATTTTTGTGCTGCTGTTGTTTATCATTTTGGGCGCTTCGCAAATTGTAAAAAGCTTCACAAGTAAAGAGCCGTTCCATCCGCACAGGATATTCTATTTAGGCGGTTATCTTATATCCCTCATCGTAGTTTTTGTGTTGGCGCAGGAATCATATTACAAGGTATATTACCTCTTAAATTAAGCCTTTTATCATCTTTCGCGTGTTAATTCTGCCAATTTGACAACTTGCAGCCTTTTGGAACAAGCCTTGTTAAATGCAGGTAACAAGAATCACTTAATTTTAATTTATAAAACAACATGCAAGAAAAAGGCACGATTTCGATACATACCGAAAACATTTTTCCGATAATTAAGAAATTCCTTTACTCTGATAACGAGATATTTTTACGCGAGCTGGTATCAAACGCGGTAGATGCCACCCAAAAAATGAAACGCCTGGCATCATTAGGCCAGTACAAAGGTGATGTTGGCGAACTGCGCGTGGAAGTTGCTTTTGATAAAGAAGCGAAAACCATTACCATATCTGACAACGGTATTGGTATGACAGCCGACGAAATAAAAAAATACATTAACCAGATAGCGTTTTCGGGCGCTACCGAGTTTATGGAAAAGTTTAAGGAAGCCAAAGATGCCAACGAGATCATCGGCCGCTTCGGACTTGGCTTTTACTCGGCCTTTATGGTTGCCGATAAGGTAGAGATACAAACCCTGTCGTACCAGGAAGGCGCTGAGCCGGCTTACTGGGTTTGCGATGGCAGTACCGAGTTTGAGATAGGCGAAGGTTCCTTAGAAGAGCGTGGCACCGAGATAACCCTGCATATCAACGACGAGTCGGAAGAGTTTTTGGATAAATATAAATTGCAGGGCATCCTTGATAAATACTGCAAATTTTTACCTGTACCCATCAAATTCGGCACCAACGAGCAGGATGAAGAAGATGGCGTTGACGAAGAAGGCAAGCCTAAATACAACACCATTGAGGTTGATAATATTATTAATGATACCAACCCTATCTGGACAAAATCGCCTAATGAACTGAAGGATGATGATTACATTAAATTTTATAAGGAGCTGTACCCCTTCAGCGAAGACCCGTTGTTTTGGATACACCTTAATGTAGATTATCCCTTCAACCTGACAGGCGTACTATACTTCCCTAAGCTTAAAAATGACTTCGAGATACAGAAGAATAAAATAAAGCTGTTCTCGCGCCAGGTATTTATTACCGATGAGGTAAAGGACATTGTGCCCGAGTTTTTAATGTTGCTGCATGGCGTTATAGATTCGCCGGATATCCCGCTAAACGTATCGCGCAGCTTTTTACAGGCCGATAGCAATGTTAAAAAGATAAACAGCTACATCACCAAAAAAGTAGCCGATAAGCTGGCTGAACTGTTTAAGAACGACCGCCCTGCCTACGAAGAAAAGTGGAACGATATTGGCCTGTTTGTAAAATACGGCTTTGTAAGTGAAGACAAGTTTTATGATAAAGCAAAAGACTTTGTTTTATTAACCAATACCGATAAACAAAATTTTACCTTAAACGAATACAAGGAAAAAGTTGAGCCCGTACAAACCGACAAGAATGGTCAGCTGGTTTACCTGTATACTAACGACCCTTCAAAACAGGATACCTTTATTCAATCTGCCAATAAAAAAGGTTATGATATATTGCTGATGAACTCGGCTATTGATAACCATTTTATTAGTCACTTAGAGCAGAAGCTGGAAAAAACCTCGTTAAAACGGGTTGATGCCGATGTTGCGGATAAACTGATACAAAAGGATGAGGTGCTTGAAACGGTACTTACCGAAGAGCAATCAACCAAAGTAAAAGAGATATTCAACAAGTCCATTAACAAACCTGCCTATAAGGTTGAAATAGAAAGCCTTAACCCCGATGAATTGCCCGTTACCGTGACTATGGACGAGTTTATGCGCCGCATGAAAGATATGGCAGCCATGGGCGGTGGTATGAGCTTTTATGGCAACATGCCTGATAATTACAAGGTAATAGTAAACGGCAACCACAAACTGGTAACCCGCATACTGGCAACCGAAGACGAAGGCACTCAAGCACAACTGGCCAAACAAGCTTTTGACCTGGCCCTGCTTTCGCAAGGCTTATTAACCGGCGCGGAGCTGACGGAGTTTGTTAACCGTAGTGTTAATTTGATATAATCTCATTGTTGGTGCGGACACTAATAATAGAGAACATAAATAAAAACAAGAAAGTCGCCTTTAGAGCGGCTTTCTTGTTTCCCAAGTAAAATCCCCTCTCGAGAGGGGGCGCGCGTGGTTGCGCGGCTGCAGGGGTGTGTTAATGAAGCGTAAAGGACACACCCTTACACCCCTCTCAAGAGGCGAATCGCACTTCCCACCGCTTTAAACAAATGGAAACAAATAACCCTGCTGTAACATTCCCCTATCCCGCCACGTAATATTTATGGAAAAACATTTTTCCGTGCATCATATTATTAATTATAAACCGTTAATAATAAACCGATAAACATTTAATTATGAAAAAGTTACTTACCGTAGTATTTGTCGCCACTGTATTGTTGGGGATAAATACAGCCAACGCCCAAAATACTAAAGCTGAGAAAAAAGCAGCTAAAGAAAAGGCTATAAAAAATAAGATAGACTCGACCAATTACACGTTTACGGCAAATTATGCAACGCCTTTACGGGGCGGACAAAGGTTATTAACGCCCGGGTACTATGACCTTAAAGTCACCAAAGATACCATAACTGCTTATTTACCTTATTTTGGCCGGGTATATATGAACCCGCCTTTAAACCCGGATGATGCCGGTATTAAATTTACCTCTACCAAGTTTGACTATAATATCACTGAAAAGAAAAAAGGCGGCTGGATGATAACCATTCAGTTTAATGATACCGACAAGGCCCGGCGCATGACGCTTGATATTTCTGAAAGCGGCTATGCCACTCTCATATCTGTAAGCAATAACCGCGATGCGATAAGCTTTTACGGCGACGTTACCACTGCGCTGTATAAAAAAACCGATCAGGGGAAATAACCGCCTTCATTATCATCCTTCAGCAGCACGCCGCTTAACTTTTTACGGAACGCCTGTTGTACCAGGTAAAATATTTTTTCGGCTGCCTGCCGGTGCCCCAGGCCGTTATGCCTGATGTTGGATATACAGTTGCGTGCTTCGTCTGTTAACCCCTCGCGCGGATCATAAGTAAGGTATGCCCCCATACTGTCGGCTGCGCTCAGGCCCGGCCGCTCACCTATCAATATCAGCGACATTTTTGCTTGCAAAACAGCTGCCACGTCATCGCCAATGGCTACCCTGCCCTGCTTAACCAGGCAAAAAGGTGCCAGTTTTAATTTTGAATTGATGAGCATCGGCACTAAAAATTCCAGCAGCGGTACCGTGTTTTGGTTTACCGCTGTTGCCGACAGGCCGTCGGCTATAATAATAACGATATCGGCACCGGGCGTATAAGATGTTAGTTGTTCGGTAGAGGCCTCATCCAAATCCCTGCCCAGGCCGGGCATTTTAAGGTATCGTTCCCGGGATACGGCTTTGCTGTTTAATTGCGCTACGGGCAGGTTAAACTGCTTTAACGCCTCAGTTAAACCTTCACTATCCAGCTTTGAGTAGACCGCATCTCGGGCGTGGGCGTGTGCCAGTCTGAATTGAAGCAGTTCTTTCATGGGTATGCTGGTACCGGAGCGGCCAATGCCTATGCGTGCGTTGGTAAATTGCTGCAATGCCTGCCAGGGGTTGTTTGGCTGTATTTCCTTATCGCTCATATGCTACCTCCCTGTAGCAGCCTGTTCCGGCTATCGGCTATTAATACCCCTTTTTCGTTAATTATTTCCTGCCGGATGAGCCATTGCTCAAATTCGGGCGCGGGCCGCAAACCCAGCATTTTGCGAATATACAAGGCATCGTGAAACGAAGTGGACTGGTAATTCAGCATAATATCGTCAGACCCCGGTATGCCCATTATAAAATTGCAGCCTGCCACACCCAATAAGGTCAGCAGGTTATCCATGTCGTCCTGGTCGGCCTCGGCGTGGTTGGTATAACAAACATCAACCCCCATCGGCAGGCCGAGCAGTTTACCGCAAAAATGATCTTCAAGCGCTGCGCGGATGATCTGTTTGCCGTCATACAAATATTCGGGCCCAATAAAACCAACAACCGTATTTACCAGCAAAGGCTTAAACTTGCGCGCCACCGCATAAGCCCGCGTTTCGCAGGTTTGCTGGTCCACGCCGTGATGCGCGTTTGATGACAGCGCACTGCCCTGCCCTGTTTCAAAGTACATCACATTATCGCCAACAGTACCTCTTTTTAAGGATAAGGTCGCTTCGTAAGCTTCCTGTATTAAAGCCAGGTTAATACCAAAGCTCTTGTTAGCCTGCTCGGTACCGGTAATAGACTGAAAGCAAAGGTCAACCGGCGCACCGGCATTTATCAGTTGAATAGTAGTGGTAATATGGTTTAACACGCACGATTGCGTTGGTATCTCAAATTTTTGTCGCAGGGTGTCTATCAGCCTTAACAGGTTAAGGCATGAAGCGGGGCTGTCTGATGCAGGGTTGATGCCGATGCACGCGTCGCCGCTGCCATATAGCAGCCCATCGATGATACTGGCGGCTACGCCTTTTGGGTCATCTGTGGGATGATTTGGCTGCAGGCGGGTGGAAAAATGCCCCCGTAACCCAATAGTATTACGAAACTTGGTAACAACCCCGCATTTTTTAGCTACCTCGATAAGGTCCTGGTTACGCATTAACTTAGATACCGCCGCGGCCATTTCGGGCATAATCCCGTTGCTTACCGAGTGTAATACGTCCGAATACGTTTCATCGCTCAGTAGCCAGTCGCGAAACTCGCCCACGGTAAAATGGCTTATTGGCTCAAATGCCGCAACGTCGTGCCCGTCAATGATAAGCCGGGTTATTTCATCGCTTTCGTAAGGTATAATGGTTTCGTTCAGGAAATTCTTTAGCGGCACATCGGCCAGTGTTATTTGCCCAGCGACCC
>JBDSIC010000231.1:0-3490 GCA_039918195.1 Mucilaginibacter sp. | reverse complement strand
CATTAAGTTACCACTACCGGTTGACACGATTTCATATTACATCAACATAAAGAAGCTATCAAATCAATATTGGGAAACAACAGGCATTAACTACGATGTGTTTGGTTTTCAAGTTCAGCAAGGAACGAAATGGAAAGATGGTTTGTCACAATCTCAAATAAATGATTTTGAAAAAGAAATGGGATTTACATTCCCAGAAAGCTTAAAAAACTTCTATAGTGTGATGAACGGTTTAAATAAACCTGGAATCAACGTTTTTGGAAGTCAAAAATCGCACCCTTCGTATTCACCTTTATTTTATTCATACCCGGAAGATTTGGATCTGATTAAGACCATGATAAAATCCGCTTATAAAGAAAATGATATTACAGCCGGTCAATTAATGACTGGAGGTACTCCAAAAATTTTCCCGGTTTTATCGCATCGTTTTCTTGTTCTTAATGGTAACGGTAGCCCTGTTATTTCCATAAATGGGAATGATTCCGTATACTGGGCAGATAGCCTTAGCAAATTATTAGGAGTGGAAATATTAGACAATATTTACAATGCTTGGGATTTTGAAAGTCGTTTAAATACCGCAAGGAAAATTGACTTTTGGTTAGATGAAAAACAATAACAATGCTTGATATACTCATTATTGGTGGCGGCCCCATTGGCCTGGCTTGCGGACTGGCCGCACAAAAAGCCGGTTTAAGCTTTGTTATTGTAGAGAAAGGCTGCCTGGTAAACTCGGTTTACAACTACCCTTATACCATGACGTTCTTTTCTACTTCGGTACACCTGGAGATTGGAGGGATACCTTTTGTAACCACCAATAATAAGCCCAACCGTGCCCAGGCGTTGGAGTATTATCGTCGTATCGCCATGTCATACAGCCTGCCGATTAATTTATTTGAGGAAGTTACCGAGGTAAAAAGGGATAACGGCCATTACAATATCATCACAACAAAGGCAAAATACCAGGCGAAGCATGTTATACTATCAACAGGATTTTATGATATAGCGGTTAATTTGAATATTCCCGGCGAGGATCTGCCTAAGGTTAAGCATTATTATCAAGACCCGCATTATTATGCTTTGCAGAAGGTTATAGTGGTGGGCGCCAGTAATTCGGCTATTGATGTGGCTTTAGAGACCCTTCGCAAAGGTGCCGAAGTAACCATGATTATTCGCGGCAGCGAGGTAAGCAGCCGGGTAAAATACTGGGTGCGGCCCGATATAATTAACCGTATTGAGGAAGGCAGTGTAAAAGTCTATTTTAACTCCGAACTGGCAGCCGTGCGCGAAACCGAAGCTGATATACGTACCCCCGAAGGCCTAATCACCATACCCAATGATTTTGTAATGGCGATGACAGGCTACAAGCCCAATATTAATTTCCTTAAAAAACTGGGCATTAATGTATCGGGAGATAAGTTAGTACCGCAATATAATCCCGAAACGATGGAAACCAACCAGCCGGGCATGTACCTCGCCGGCGTAGTTTGCGGTGGACTGGATACGCACCTTTGGTTTATTGAAAACTCCAGGATCCATGCGGATATGATTGTTAGGGATATTTTGGGGAAATCACACCAACAATCTTAACAAAGAACTTGCTATGCACAATAACATAGCATTTTAAAGTCCTCTCCTTCGGAGAGGATTTAGGTGAGGCCTACTCTATCGCTTTCCCCTTCATGGCATGGCTTATCGCTTCATCCATTACCCGTTCGGCAAAGGGGCGGGTTAGTTCATTTAACTCGTCTATCTTTTTGTGTATCAAATCCTTATCGCCGCTGGTTAAAGCAGCCTTCAGGTTAACTATGTGTTCGTGCGTTTGGGCGGTTTCATGTACGGTTAGCAGTTTGCCATTCTTTTCAATAAAGCGTTCAACCGTGTAAACCATCTGCTCGCCTTCGGTGCGGGCCTCTATCAGCATACGCTGGGTTACATCGTCTTTGGCGTAAGTAATGCTATCCATCAGCATCTGCTCTACCTGCTCGTCGGTAATGCCGTAGGTTGGTTTTACATCCACTTCCTGTTTAACTCCCGAGCGCAGCTCAATGGCCTGCACTTTAAGTATGCCATCGGCATTCAGCAAAAAGTTAATATCTACCTTAGGGAAACCTGCCGGCATGGCGGGTATGCCTTTCAGGTCGAACTCGGCCAGTTTACGGTTCTCTTTCACCAGATCGCGCTCACCCTGGTACACGGATATCTTCATATTCACCTGGCCGTCTAACGATGTGGTGTATTGCCTGCCGGCCTTAGTAGGCACTTTGGCATTTCGCGGAATAATCACATCCATCAGCCCGCCCATGGTTTCTATTCCTAAGGAAAGAGGGGTAACATCCAGCAGCAGAATATCTTTACGGTTACCGGCCAATATATCGGCCTGTATGGCAGCGCCTAAGGCAACCACCTCGTCAGGGTTTAGCTCATTATGTACCTCGCGGCCAAAAAATTCCGAAACCATTTTTTTCACCAGCGCAGTACGGGTTGAGCCACCTACCATCACTACCTCGTCAATTTGGTTTATTTCCAGTTTGGCATCCTTCAACGCGTTTTGGCAGCAGGATATGGTTTCCAATACTTTCGGGGTAATCAGGCCTTCAAACATTTGACGGTCTAAGGTGCACCATATATCCCCTACCTTTTCGTTAAACAGGCTTTGGTGGGTAAATGATTTTTTGGCTTCCTCCGCTTTCAGGCGCAATTGCTGCAGCAGTTGGGCATTGGCAGTCAGTTCGGCTTTGTTAAGGTTGTTCTTCTCTATCCAGTATTCAACTATCAAACTATCGAAATCATCGCCGCCTAAAAAGGTATTGCCGTTGGTTGACAGCACCTCGAAAATGCCATTCTGTATCTGTAGTATAGAAACATCAAAAGTACCGCCGCCTAAATCGTAAACGGCAATGGTCTTTGTTTCTTCGGGATCAAGGCCAATACCGTAGGCTAAACTGGCTGCAGTGGGTTCATTCACAATACGCAGCACATCAAGTCCGGCAAGTTTACCCGCATCGCGCGTAGCCTGGCGCTGCGAATCGTTAAAATAGGCCGGTACAGTTATTACCGCGCGGTTAACCGGGGTTTTAAGGGCATGCTCGGCACGTTCCTTTAGTTCTTTTAATATCAGGGCTGATAGCTCAATAGGCGTATAAAATTTATCGCCTACCTTTATTTTTACCAGGCTCTCGGTATTGTCATCAATAACTTTATAGCTAAAAAAGTCTTTGTAGTTCTCAATATCATGGTACGAACGGCCTAACAGGCGCTTTACCGAGAACACGGTATTCTGCGGGTCGGTAACCAAATAGCTTTTGGCATCATTGCCAACGGTAATATCACCGGTGCTGCCAAAGTGAACTACCGACGGCACCAGTACGCCCTTACCTGCATCGTTTATTACATGCGGTTGTTTTTCGGGGTTGATGAATGCCACCAGCGAATTGGTGGTACCCAGGTCGATACCGACGATGATCTCTTCTTTTTGTATAGAGCCTGTTGC
>JBDSIC010000230.1:0-3787 GCA_039918195.1 Mucilaginibacter sp. | reverse complement strand
GCGTTTTAACTTTTTAGTTTCTACTCACCCCGACTACGCTTCGCTGGTCGACCCTCTCTGCTGCGCAAAGAGGGTGAAGATATTTTTAGTTTGCGGTGAATAATCCCTGCGGCAATTCCATTATGCTGCTCCGGCTATGAACCATGAACCACCAACTATAAACTAATCAAATCTTCACTAAAAAGTCTTCCTTCGCCACACCGGTTTTAAAATATACCAGCCCTATCCAAAACAAATCCACCGTGATGGTAACCTGCGGATGCGCTTTAATTTGCGCCCAGGCTTCTTTCATGCCTTCGCTCCAATAAATGTCGTCAAATATCAGCAGCGTGTTTTCGTGAACCTTGGGCAGGCACCATTCAAAATATTTTAGGGTGGCCGCTTTCTGGTGGTTACCGTCAACAAATACAAAGTCGACCTTTGGCAAGCTATTGATAATACCGGGCAGGGTATCATCAAAATTCCCCACTGTTAAACTGATATTATTTAAACCTTCCTTGGCAAACTGGTCGCGGGCCACGCCGGCAGTTTCGGGGCAGCCCTCCAGCGTATAAACTTTGGCATAGGGAACGGCTTTTTGCAGGTAGATGGTGGTAATGCCTAAACAGGTACCCAATTCAATAACCGTTTCGGGGTGAACATCTTTTGTCAACCGGGCAAGCAGTTGTGCCAGCTTTGTAGGCTTCAGGGCATTTTTGGCTATATCACTTATTCTTTTTTGCTTGTTGTTGTTCAAATGCGAGCCGGCACCGAGGTCGGTTACGGTGATCACGCTGTCATCGGCAAGTAATTCTTCGCGTAATTCTTCAATACCTTCATATACTTTTTTGGTATCAAAATCGTATATAACCATATCAACCAAGCGGTAAACAAAGGGTGAATGGATGCCATGGCGGCTTTTTGCCTTAAGGCGGTGCAGCAGGTAATCGGTAACAAACCTTACATTGAACATGGTTGTAAAAATATATAAATAGTAGTATATTAGCCTATACGCATGATAAATACCACCGAAGTAAATTCATTAATAAAACTACTGGACGACCCCGACCAGGAAATATTCGATCATGTACATACCAAACTCCTGTCGTACGGGGGCGAGGTTATTGAACACCTTGAAGCTGCCTGGGAGCAGGCATTTGATGCCATACAGCAGGAACGTATTGCCAACCTGGTACATGAAATACAGTTCAGCCTGCTAAAAAATGATTTGAAGTTGTGGCTGCAAGGCGGCGCTTTCGACCTGCTGCAAGGCATATTGGTGCTTAACCGTTACCAGTACCCCGACCTTGACGAGCAAAAAGTAATTAACCAGATAGAGGCCATCAAACGCGATGTATGGCTGAACATGATGAATGAGGGCAGCCCGGCAGAACAGGTGAAGCTGATAAACCATGTATTTTACAATATCTACGGCTTTAGCGGCAACACCGGCAACCACCAGGACCCGCAAAACAGCTACCTGAGCCAGGTGCTGGAAACCAAAAAAGGCAACCAGATATCGCTGGCCATCATTTACTCCATTGTGGCGCAAAAACTGGATATACCCGTATACGGCGTAAACCTGCCCCAGCATTTTATACTGGCCTACCTTGACGAAAGCCAGCAAAGCGAATTTGAAAGCGGCATCCTGTTTTACATAAACGCCTTTAACAAAGGCTTTATGTTTGGCCGCCGCGATGTAGACCTATTTTTGAAACAACTAAAGCTTACCCCCGATAAACAATTTTACGAACCCTGCTCCAATACCGATATTATCAAACGCGTTCTGCGCAACCTCATCAGCGCCTATGAACACTCCGGCTCAACCGAGAAGGTTGCGGAGTTGAATGAGTTGCTGAGTATAGTGGAAACACCTTCCCCTTAGTTTGCAGCCGCTATCCTAAGTAAATGACTATTACCTGCCACTACAGCCAGCCATTTTCATCCAGCCAGTTCTTTAGCTCATCAAACCATTTCGATTTTGTTGTGGGGTTATTAAGGCCAAAGCCGTGGCCGCCGCCCTGGTAGGTATGCAGTTCGGCTTTTACTTTTGCCTTTACCAGGGCCTGGTAAAACAACAGGCTATTTTCTACCGGCACGCCGCCATCGTCGGTGGCATGAAACAGGAAGGTGGGCGGGGTATTGGCGGTTACCTGCTTTTCGTTGCTGTAAAGTTCAACTATTTCTGCAGATGGATCTTTACCCAACAGCATCAATTTTGAGTACTGGTGGCCTATCGGGCTCATGCTGATAACCGGGTAACCAAGTATGGCGAAATCAGGGCGCAGGCTGGTATTTTTTTTATTGTCGATAACGGCCTTATCAAAATGGGTAATAACCGTCGACACCAAATGCCCGCCCGCCGAAAAACCGATGATACCCACTTTATTGGGGTTAATGCCCCATTCGGCAGCACGTTCCCTAATTAATTGTATGGCGCGCTGGGCATCCTGTAGGGGACCTATGGTTTTGTCAACCATAATACTGTCATTAGGCAAACGATACTTCAGTAAAAATGCGGTAACACCTATCTTATTAAACTCTTTGGCTATAGCGTCGCCCTCGTGGTCGGCAGCTAAACCGGCATAAGCGCCGCCCGGGCATACAATAACAGCTGTACCATTTGCCTTGCCTTTTTCGGGCAGGTAGGGCGTAATGGTTGGTACGGTAACTTTTATTATCCAGCCTTTGCCCGTTTTCTCGATATACTTAGCCGGTGCAGTTTTCGAGTTAGGTACGCCGTTGGGGTAAAGCGGTACAAGTTGCGTTTGGGCATAGCCGGATATCGCCATGGCAAATACTATTATTAAGGTGCTAATGGTTCTCATACAGTAAGTTTATATGCAAGTATAATAAATATTGCATACAAACTTAGCAGTCGCTCGCCTCGGGGCGAGTGACCGTTATTATGCGGCGTCTCGCCGCTGTACGTAATGCTGGCCGGAGCCAGGAAATAATCGTCACTCGCCAGGAGGCGAGCGACGACTATTTCATTCTAATATAAAATTACTTTGGTCCGCCAAACTCCATCAAATACGATTTTAAAAACTCGTCCAGTTCCCCGTCAAGTACGGCATTTGCGTTTGATGTTTCGTGATCGGTACGCAGGTCCTTAACCAGTTTGTAAGGGTGCAGTACATAGTTGCGTATTTGCGAACCCCATTCTATTTTTTTCTTGCTGCCTTCAACCAAGCTCGAAGCATCGGCACGCTTGCGCATTTCAATTTCGTACAATTGCGATTTTAACAGCCGTATAGCATTCTCTTTATTCTGCAACTGCGACCGCGACTCCTGGTTTTTTATGATAATGCCCGATGGCTTGTGGTATAAGCGTACCGCGGTTTCTACCTTGTTCACGTTTTGCCCGCCTGCACCGCCCGCGCGGAAAGTTTCGAATTCGATATCGCCGGGATTTACCTCGATTTCAATGGTATCATCAACCAAGGGGTAAACATATACCGATGCGAACGAGGTATGACGCTTTGCATTCGAATCAAACGGCGATATACGCACCAGCCGGTGAACACCATTCTCGCCTTTTAAATAGCCGTAGGCAAACTCACCTTCAATCTGTAGGGTCACGGTTTTTACACCGGCCACGTCACCTTCCTGGTAATCCTGTTCGGTAACCTTGTGGCCATTTTTTTCGGCCCACATAATATACATACGCATCAGCATGCCGGCCCAGTCGCAGCTTTCAGTCCCGCCGGCACCGGCTGTAATTTGCAGTACGGCGTTCAGCTGGTCCTCATCGGCCGAGAGCATGTTTTTAAATTCAAGCTCTTCAATTTCCTTTACAGCGGCGCTG
>JBDSIC010000229.1:0-3530 GCA_039918195.1 Mucilaginibacter sp. | reverse complement strand
CGGATTATATCAGGGGAGATTTTTCATTAAATATAGACGGAAACCATAAGGTTAATCAAAAATTCCATAACTCAGTTACAATAGGCGTATACAACATAACAGGCCGTCAAAATGCTTACTCTACCTATTTTATCAATGAGGGCGGCGTTATCAAAGGGTATAAGCTGTCAATTTTTGCCAGTCCTATACCATACATTAATTATAACATAAGGTTTTAGTTATGAAACACAAACCACCTTCATTGTCAATAACTTATAATAAAGCAATATTATGATGCATATTCAAAAGCATATCCGTTTAACTGTCATAGGCTTTATTTGCCTAGCTTTTGCAGGTTGTAAACAGGCCTTTGAGCCCAGTTTAAACTCAAAAATCACCAACTATTTAGTAGTGGATGGTATAATTAATTGCGGTAACGACTCAACTACCATTAATTTGACGCGCACGGTACTGCTAAGCCAAAAACAAGCTGTAAAAGTTGAAACTGGTGCAAGTTTATCGGTTGAAAATGACAAGGGCGTATTCTATAAACTTACCGAAACTAAAAAGGGAATCTACCAATGCGCCCCGTTGAATTTGCCGTTGAGCGATAAGTACCGGCTTAACATAAAAACAGCAGATGGAAAAGTATACCAGTCTACGTTTGTTGAAGCAAAAGTAACGCCGCCAATAGATGATATTGTTTACGACCGCACAGCAGATGGACTGAACATTAGCGTTAATGCACATGATGACAATAATAAAACCATCTATTACCGTTGGAGCTATGATGAAACCTGGAAATTCCATGCAGATGTATATTCTGAAAAAGAATCCATTGGAACATCCATCATTAACCGGGTAACGCAAATTTACCGTTGTTACCGCACCGAGTTTTTATCAAGAATTATATTAACTTCTACACAAAAATTAAACAGTGATGTAGTTTACAAAAGGTTGTTGCAATTTATCCCTAACCGAAACGAAAGGATCAGCGAAAAATACAGCATTAACGTAAAGCAATATGCGCTTACTAAAGAAGGGTATGAATTTTGGGATAATCAACAAAAAAACACGGAGGTTTTAGGCGGAATTTTTGATGCGCAGCCATCAGAGCTTAAAGGGAATATCATATGCGTTAGCACACCCTCTGAACCTGTTGTTGGGTTTGTTAGTGTATCAACTGAGGCACGTAAACGGATATTTATAACGCAGGCACAGGTTAATTGGGAACAACCAATACGAGACGGTTGTGGTACTTTAGATACACTTCGATTTAGAATTCAAGGTGTTGATTTAAAAATAGTGGAAAAATATTTATACTTTAAACCTGGACAGTCTCCTATTAAAATTCCCGTTTCAGAGATAACCGGGGCATTTAACAGTATAGAAGGCTACACTGCTGCTTCCTATGAGTGTGCAGACTGTAGGTTAAGAGGAACAGTAAATGTGCCGCCATTTTGGCAATAATTATGAAGCATGAAGAAAAGAATATCATGAATAAACATTTGCAATTTTTTTACGCCTGCATGGCGGCCTTGCTAATTACATCACAAACAGCTTTTGCTCAAACTGCCGATAAGGTAGTAAAACAGTTTGAGGCGCATGCCAATGAGCAGCTTGTTGAGAAACTGTTTGTACATACCGATCAAAATACTTACCTGACGGGAGGGTTAATTTGGTTTAAGGTTTACGCTACTGATGGCGCTACCAACAAGCCGCTGAGCATGAGTAAGGTTGCCTATATTGATATTTTGGACAACACCCAGTCGGTGATATTGCAGGCCAAAGTAAAGCTGGACCATGCCTCGGGCAGTGGTTCATTGTACCTGCCTAACAATCTTGCATCGGCAAATTATAGATTAAGGGCATATACTGCCTGGATGAAAAACTTCGATCCGGGCTTCTATTTCGAAAAAGGTATCACCATTGTAAATCCACAAAAAGCAGCCGAAAGCAGAGTTGCCGCAAATACCTACACCGTGCAATTTTTCCCCGAGGGCGGAACATTGATAGAAAACGTACATTCAAAAATTGCTTTCAAATTAAGCGGCAACCTACCCGTAAGCACCACGTGGAAAGGCTATCTTATTAACGGCCGAAACGATACTTTGGCGCGCTTTACTCCTGCCAAATTCAACATTGGCTCGTTCAGCTTTACACCACGCTCGTCAGAAACCTACCGCGTTGCCATTAGAGTGCCGGGCGAAAAGTTAACGGAACAGGCCTTCATTCCGGTAGCAACTTCCGGTTACGCCATGCACCTCACGGATGATGGTACAGACCTACTAAAGGTACAGGTGAGCGCAAAAAATGCCGGCGAAAGGGTTTTCCTGCTTACTCATTCAATATCGGTAACTAAAGATGTACAAACAGGCAACAGCAACTTTCAGGTTAGCAAAGCTAAGTTGGGCGAAGGCATTAATCATTTAACATTATTTGACCAAGCCGGTAAACCCGTTTGCGAGCGCTTGTATTTTAAGCGCCCTGCAGGCAACCTTCAAATTACCGCTAATGCAGCTAAAAGCCAGTTTGGTACCAGGAATAAGGTAGCTTTAGATATTACAACTGCCACCGGCGGAAAAGCATCAGCAGCAGACCTATCAGCAGCGGTAATAAAACTGGATAACCTGCAGGATGTTGATGACGAAGACATTGAAAGCTATTTTTGGTTACGGTCAAACCTGCAGGGGAATATTGAATCGCAAGGATGGTATTTCAAAACCCGCACTGCCGAAGCAGACTCAGCCCTTGATAATTTACTGCTTACACAAGGCTGGCGCAGGTTTAAATGGAACGAGATTTTAAGCGATCAAAAACCGGCATTAAGCTTTCCACCGGAAATTAACGGACATTTGGTTACGGCGCGATTAACCAATACCCAAACAGGAACTATTGCAAAAAATGTAGTGGCGTTCCTCTCCGTACCCGGTAAAAGGGTGCAGCTTTCAACATCAAAAAGTGACTCAGTGGGTATGCTTTATTTCGGCACTAAGGATATGTTTGGACCAGGCGAAATAATGGTGCAAACAAATACACGAATTGATAGTATTTATCGTGCCAACATATTAACCCCTTTTTCTGATAAGTTCTCGGCTTTTAATTTACCGGCTTACAAAGTTAGCCCTTCCCAGGCAGAGAGTATTAAAAACTCCAACCTGGCTGTTCAAGTTCAAAATACCTATCACGCCGACGCAATTAAACGTTTTATTGACCCGGGTATAGATAGCAGTGCGTTCTTTGGTGAGCATTCCAAACTTTATAAGTTAGATGATTATGTGCGTTTCACCACAATGGAAGAGGTATTAAGAGAATATGTAGTGAGTGTTTTAGTCAGCCGTCCGCGTAATCATTTTAAAATAACCGTTGCTAACAGTACCGGGCCTTTAAGCGGTACACCATTGGTTATGATAGATGGTGTGCCTGAGTTTGATATGGACAAGGTTTTTTTGATCGACCCGTTGAAGATCAGCAAACTGAATGTTGTTCCTGAGGTTTACTTCCTCGGTCCATCGGTAAGTGACGGTGTGCTGAGCTTTTTAAGCAAAAAA
>JBDSIC010000228.1:0-6711 GCA_039918195.1 Mucilaginibacter sp. | reverse complement strand
GGAAAGGGGAGGCTGCCATCAGCTGACCGTTGCGTACAATGGTATCACGCTCATGCGCAAAGTAAATAGTTGGGAGTTCAATTTTTTCTCGGCGGATGTAGTTCCACACGTCAAGCTCTGTCCAGTTACTGATCGGGAATACCCTAACGTTCTCACCTTTGTTTATTTTACCATTATACAGGTTCCATAACTCCGGTCGCTGGCGTTTTGGGTCCCACTGGCCAAACTCATCGCGGACAGAAAAAATGCGTTCTTTGGCGCGTGCCTTTTCTTCATCGCGGCGTGCGCCGCCTATGCAGGCATCAAACTGGTGCCTGGCAATGGTATCCAGCAGGGTAACAGTTTGTAAGGCGTTACGGCTGGCATTTTTGCCTTTTTGTTCAACTACTTTACCCTCGTTTATCGAATCCTGCACATGGCCTACTATCAGCTTTTCGCCAATACGCGCTACCATTTTATCGCGGTACTCAATGGTTTCAATAAAATTGTGGCCGGTATCAATATGTACAAGGGGGAAAGGGAATTTGCCGGGACGAAAAGCCTTTTCGGCCAGCCGTACCAGTGTTATCGAATCCTTCCCGCCCGAAAACAGCAGCGCGGGCTTTTCAAACTGCCCCGCCACTTCGCGCAGAATGTGTATCGCTTCTGCTTCAAGCTCGTCTAAATAATCAAGGTGGTTGTTACTACTCATTCGTGTTATAAAAATTATTTTACTGCATGCAGGCCGCACTCTTTTTTCGACTGGTCTTCCCACCACCATCTGCCGGCGCGGAAATCCTCGCCTTCCTGTACGGCGCGCGTGCAGGGTAAACAGCCAATGCTTGGGAAACCCCTGTCATGCAGGGTGTTATATGGTACGTTGTGTTTCCTGATGTATTCTTTTACCTCGTCTAAACTCCAGCTGTAAATAGGGTGATATTTTACCAATTGATTACCTTCGTCCCATTCCACGTTTTCCATATACTGGCGGTTGGCAGATTGCTCGGCGCGTATACCGGTTATCCAGCATTTGTTACCTGCAAGGGCTCGTTTAAGCGGTTCTATTTTGCGTATACCGCAGCATTCCTTACGGTTCTCTACCGACTCATAAAAACTGCTGGGTCCTTTGGCATTTACCATGGCCTCAAGCTGTTCGTTATTCGGATAGTAGGCGTGTATTGGCTGGCCGTACATTTCCATCGTGCGGTTCCAAACATAGTAAGTTTCGGGGAATAGCCTGCCGGTTTCCAGCGTAAATACTTTTATAGGCAAATTATTGGTGAATATCATGTGCGTGATCACCTGGTCCTCCCAGCCAAAGCTGGTAGAAAATACTATTTCGCCGGGGAATTGGTACGTTAAAAGGCGCAATGCTTCTACCGGTTCAAGTCCGCTGGTTTGCTGTATAATATGTTCAGTTATCTCGCTCATTTAAACCCAATACTTCTCTATAAAGCCATAAATATTTTTAAAGCTGACAAGGATAACAATAATACCCACGGCAACCATAATTACCTTTGCCGATATTTTATTGGATATTTTAGCAGCTATGGGCGATGCCGCGGCACTACCAATAACCAAACCTGCTACCGCATTCCATTGAATTGCGCTAAGCATAAAAATAAAAGTCGCCGAACTTAGTATAGCCACAAAAAACCTTGACAGTTTTACTGTGCCTAATGAGAAGCGTGGGTGCCTGCCCCCTGCTATTAGTGAAGATAATACAATAGAGCCCCAGCCTCCGCCACCTACAGCATCGATAAAGCCACCGCCTAAACCTAATAAGCCGATTTTCTTTATTTTATCTGCCGATTTTTTTGTCGCGCTTTTAAATGCTTTTGACAATATCACCATACCCAATATCAGCGTGTACAAAGATACAAAAGGCTTGGTGTATTGGCTATAATGTTCTAATGATGACAATAAATAGGCACCCGTCATGGCACCGATAATGCCCGGTATAACCAGTAGCTTAAATAGTTTCCAGTTTACGTTACCCATGCGGTAATGCATCCAGCCGGCAATACCGCAGCTTAATATCTCGGATAAATGCACACCCATACTTGCCGAAGCCGGTGGTATGCCCATAGATATAGAAAAAGTTTGCGACGTTACGCCGTATGACATTCCGATGGACCCATCGATCATGGCGAATATGAAACCGGCACCTAAGAAGTAATAAAATACAGGGTCGATATTCGATACATATTCCTGGAAACCCGGCTCTTTGTACCAAAGCGATACAATACTGATGATTATAAAAAAGATGGAGGTAAGCCATATTCCCCAGCGCAGGTAAAGTTTGTTTGGCTGTGCTGTTTTAACCGGTTCTACTAAAACAGCGGTGGCTGCGTTTAACTGCTTTACTTTGTCTGCAAAATCGCCGTTAAGTGTTTCCCTTAACGCGCTTATTTGCTGTAAGCTATCGTCAATTTCGTCAGGTATCTCCTGGTTAAGATATTCCTTGATACGCTTGGCTATGGTGGGCGATTTGCCGTTGGTGGATATGGCTATCTTCAGGTCGCCTTTTTGTAAAATGGAGCCCAAATAAAAATCGCACAGGTCGGGTTTATCGGCAATGTTTACCAATAGTTTACGGTCATGCGCGGCCTGGCGTATGTATACGTTCAGGTCATTGTCATTAGTGGCAGCAATAACTATATCAGCAGTATCTAAATCGTATTCGGTAAATGCTTTGTTAACGATGCTCACCCCTGTATGTTCGGCGGCCAAAGCGTACATTTCAGCGATGATCTCCTTTGCGATAACGGTAACCTTTACAAAGGGGCTATTAGCAACCACAGCAGTCAGTTTCTCTAAACCAACCTTGCCTGCGCCAATAAGCACTAAATGCAAATTGTTCAACTTAATAAAAACCGGGAACAACTGGTTGCCCTTATTTTTATCATCCTGAACAGGGGTTAAGCGGTTATCTTCAGGCAATAGTGTCATATAATGCTTTGATCTGTTTAAAATCAGGGTGCAATGATACAACCTCGCCAAAAATAATAAGGGCAGGGGAGGTTACCTGGTTTTCGGCTGCTGCTTCAACAATGGTATCTACCACGCCTACCACCACTTTTTCGTTTACGGTGGTACCGCTTTGTATAACCGCCGCGGGTAGCTTGCCTTTGCCTTGCGCTTTAAATATCGCGGCTATTTCGGCCAGTTTGTGTATGCCCATTAAAACTACAACGGTAGCTTTGCTTTTTGAGGCTTCTATCAAATCGTTTGATATTTTGCCGCTGGCGGTAGTGCCGGTAACCACCCAGAAACTCTCGCTTAAACCGCGATGAGTAACAGGTATGTGCTGTAACCCCGGTACACCAATTGAACTGGATATACCCGGAACTATTTGTGCAGGGATGTTATGTGCTGCCGCAAATTCCAATTCCTCAAAACCACGGCCAAATACGAACGGATCGCCGCCCTTTAGGCGTACAACATGACCGTAATTACCTGCATAATCAACCATCAGTTGGTTAATGTTGGCCTGTAAATGGGTTTGGTCGCCAGAGCGTTTACCTACAAATACTTTTACAGCATGTTCAGGGGCAAACTCCAATAATTCTTCATTCACCAAGGCATCGTATAAAACCACATCAGCAGTTTGTAATGCCTTAATTCCTTTTATGGTGATGAGTTCCGCATCACCCGGGCCTGCGCCCACTAAGGTTATGCGTGGCTCCTTTATATTTTTTGTAGTTGTATTACTCATGATTGTACCAATTCCTCTCTCTTATCTTTACTGGCATTTAAAAATTGAACCGCGGCGGCGAGGTATGCTGTCGCGAATTCTTCAGTCGGCTCGTTTTTGTTGATCTGCAGTACCAGGTCGGTAAAAGTGCCGTCAATTGCAAACTCGCCGGTGCTAACATACTGCGCGTCAAACTCGCGGATAACACCAGCCTGTGTGCTGCTGTTAACGCCTTTATCAAGCAATAATGCTTTTGCCGAACTTACAAACACGCTGTACGAATGATAAATCGCATCGGCCCACGCTTTATTTTCGTATGACCCATTTGCCCAGCCTAATTTTTCTTCCGACTCATAAAGCAGCGTAGCAACCAAATCGATAACCACACCCGCACATTCGCCAACGCCAATGGCAGTAACAAATGTTTCTTCGTGACCCCAGTCAACAAATTCCTCTTCGGTTAATGTTGTCAGGTCGGCCAGTGGTTTTAATAAGCGGTAGAAATAGTCCTTACCGTTGCGATCGTAATAGTTGTGGTAGGTTTCGTCTTGTATAGAGTTATTTTTATAATCATCTAATAATGCCCTTAACACCGATGTAGCCCTTTTTGCAGGTACTTTTACCACCCTGTCGGCAGCGCGGCCCACGCCGTTGCCAACTGTACCGCCACCCAGCATTACCTGTACCGACGGCAATACACGCGTACCCGCCTTCAGCGAACTGCCGTGCAGGCCTATATGCGCCAAACCATGCTGTCCGCACGAGTTCATGCAGCCGCTTATCTTAATCTTGATCTCGCGGTTAAAAATAAATTCTTCGTATTCGTTGTAGATTAAATTCTCCAACACCTTAGCCATGGTCATGCTGTTTGATATACCTAAGTTACAGGTATCGGTACCTGGGCAGGTGGTTACATCAGCAACGCTGTCGAAACCCGGTGCAGCCATATCTAAGGCCGCTAAGCCTTCGTACAAAGCAGGCAAGGCCTCTTTACGTACAAACTTTAGCAGCAGGCCCTGGTTTTGGGTGATGCGTATCTCATCGGCAACTAAAGGCCTTAACACGTCAACCAGTTTGCGGGCATTATCTGTGCTGATATCGCCAACGGGCACTTTGATGTACACGCCGTAAAAATCTTTTTGCTTTTGCTCAAAAACATTGGTAGCAAGCCACTGCTCGTAGCGTAAAGGGTTGCTTAGGGTAACTTCGGGGTAGGTAACTGTTTGGGGTAACAACGGTTCAGTTAAAGCTTCCGTATTTATTTTGTAGGTTTTTACTTTGTTGGCAATGCGTTCTTCGTTAGTTAAGCGCAGTACTTCCTCTAAACCTAATTTTTGTATCAAATATTTTAAACGCGCCTTGTTACGGTTGTTGCGTTCGCCGTAGCGGTCAAATACCCGTATCACCGACTCGATGTAGGGGATAAGCTGGTCTTCGGGTAAAAATTCCTCTACAATACTGGCCAATAAAGGCTGTGCGCCTAAACCGCCGCCCAGCATTATTTTAAAGCCGCGTTCGCCGGCAGTATTTATTTTAGGTATGGCACCTATGTCATGCACGTAGCTATAAGCAGTATCCTCATCACTTGATGAAAAGGATATTTTGAACTTACGGCCCATATCCTGGCAAATTGGGTTACGCAAAAAATATTCGAAAGTAGCATGCGCGTACGGCGAAACATCAAAAGGCTCCTTAGGATCTATTCCTGCGGCCGGCGATGCGGTAACGTTGCGTACGGTATTGCCGCAGGCTTCGCGCAGGGTAATATCATCCTGTTCCAGTTCGGCCCAAAGTTGGGGCGTGCGGTCAAGGCTAACATAGTGTATCTGTATATCCTGGCGGGTAGTAAGGTGCAGGTTGCTGCTGGCGTACTCGTCAGATATGGCGGCTATCTTTAATATCTGTTTAAAGGTGACCTTACCAAAGGGTAGTTTAATACGCACCATTTGGACGCCGGGCTGGCGCTGGCCGTAAACACCCCTTGCAAGGCGTAAACTCCTGAATTTCTCATCGTGTATCTTACCTTCCCTGAACAGGCGTATCTTGCGTTCAAGGTCGATAATATCTTTTTCAACAACAGGATTCTCCAGTTCTGTTCTGAAGCTTTGCATAGTAATGGTGGTTATTTATTATTAAAAAAGCCCCTTCTGCTGTGGCTGGAAGAGGCGCATATTGTTAAACTATATACTCACAGCCCAAGTTCGTTGCTAACTGCGCAGCAACAGATCATTGTATTATATAAGTAGCAGTTAATTTTCATTGAGACAAATATATATAATCTATATGGTTTTAATAGAGTTTATTTGAAAATTACAGCGCTATGATAAAGTTTGCAGTCACGGTTACGTAGTTGCCATACAAATGTACTTTACTGCCATTTTTGGCATTAAGTAGCTGGTGTATTCGGTGTAGATAATGTAGAAGGCGTAGTTCTTCTCATCTACGCTACAGACATACGATAGTCTAATTGTGCGGCACGTTCAAAGGCACCGGGAATTCAGGTGGCGTATTGGATATAAGCGTGGTTTCACGGGCTATAATATCGGCAATGCTGGTTTCCGAAAGTATTTTCAGCGTGGCGTCGCGTACATCTACAAACACATCGCGTATGCCGCAGGTGGTTTCCTGGTGGCATTCGTCGCATTTATGATAAAAATTCATACTGGCGCAGGGCACCATAGCAATGGGGCCGTCGGTGATACGCATAATGCTTACCAGGTAAATATCTTTTGGGTCTTTGTTCAAGCTGTAACCGCCGCCTGCGCCTTTTTTGCTGTAAAGGTAGCCCGCGTTACGCAGGTCGAGCAGTATCTGCTCCAAAAATTTCTTGGGTATCTTTTCCTCAATGGCGATGCGGGATATCTGCATTGGTGGTTTATCCGTGTTTTTACCCAGGATAACTAATGCTTTTATGGCGTACTTGGTTTTTTTCGATAGCATCGTTTAAAGATACAATATGCAAAGATATATAAAGAATACGTACTAAGTAGGGTAAAGTTTGCCTCACCCAACCCTCTCCAAAGGAGAGGGCTTAA
>JBDSIC010000227.1:0-3552 GCA_039918195.1 Mucilaginibacter sp. | reverse complement strand
ATATACGCCGCCGGCAGGCATACAGGCGTTGCCGGGTGTACTGATACGCAAAATAGAGAAGTTCGGCGACAGGATAAGGACGATAAGCGACCGCAGCGATATTGAAATACCATACAGCCAAAATAATATCCGCATAAACTATACGCTGCCATATTACAGGCAGGCCAAAATTGAGTTCCAATATTACCTGGACGGAAATTCAAAGGAATGGTCGGGCTGGACACCGCAGACACAAAAGGAATTTACAGGCCTTGGCCAGGGCGATTACGAATTTAGGATACGCGCCAGGGTTAATAACCAGGTATCGGCTATAACAAGTTTGCATTTTACCGTGTTGGCGCCGTGGTATTTAACTAAAATGGCCTTTGTTGCTTATTTAATATTTGTGGCGTTGGTTTATTATGCCATAAAGCGTTATTACAAGTATAAATTAACCCGTCATCAAAAACGCTTGCGCGAAAAACTGCAGCACGAAAAAGAAGAATTTATGCAAAAGGAGGCCATTACCCACCAACAGCGTATGGCGAAAATGCAAAATGAGCAACTGCAGGCTGATCTGGACAGGAAGGGGCGCGAACTGGCCAACTCAGCCATGAATATTGTATATAAAAACGAGTTGCTGCAGCGGATACACGATGAAATAGCCGAATTAAAGGATTCGAACGGCAAAAAGCTATCGCCCGAACAGTTACGCAAGATACAAAAGGTAATAGACGACGGCATGAGCGATGAGCGCGACTGGGTGTTATTTGAAAATAGCTTTAACGAAACCCACGAAAACTTCTTTAAAAAACTAAAGGCGCAGCACCCCGACCTGGTACCAAACGACCTTAAGCTTTGCGCCTATCTGCGGATGAATATGAACAGCAAAGAGATGGCCTCATTGTTGAACATTTCATTGCGCGGCATCGAAATACGGCGTTACCGCCTGCGTAAAAAGCTCGACCTGGAGCATGATAAAAACCTGGTGGAGTTTCTCATGGAGCTGTAACACTACATCATTACCACTCATAAACCGATTTATTACCTTCGTGTCCAATGTACATTTAAATGTGATTTTTGTGTATAACATAAAAGTGTAATTAATTAAAAATCAATTGTTTATAAATTACCTATTTTGTTTATGAGAAAGTATTTTGCTCATGATGTAGTAATGTAGAGGGACAATATTTGAAAGAAGTACATTCTATTTTTCACTTTTGACATCACAAATCAATTGTTATACACCTAACTTAATTAACCATTCTTATGAAGAGAATAATTACTATCTCATTGTATGGGGTATTGTGTCTGCTTCTCATCAACAGGGCCTATGCGCAGGATGTTACCGTAAAAGGTACCGTAACTGATGCAGCAACCGGCGAAACCCTTGTTGGTGTAAGTGTAGCAGTAAAATCAACACAAACAGGCGCCCAAACCGGTCCCGACGGAACATTCACCCTTTCCGCGCCGGCAACTGCCCAATTAACCTTTAGCTACATTGGCTATACAACCCAAACTGTAGCAATAGGCGGCCGTACTACTATCGACATTAAATTAGCCACAGCGGCTAATGAACTGCAGCAGGTAGTGGTGGTGGGTTACGGCACGCAGCGTAAAATTGACGTAACCGGTTCAGTAGCTTCTATTAAAGGAGAAGAAATTTCTAAACAGGCATCCATTAATCCAATAGCAGCATTGCAGGGCAAAATAGCGGGTGTCCAAATTACTAACTCTGGTGCACCGGGCGCTTCCCCGCAAATTACTATAAGGGGCGTAGGGACTATTTTTGGTAATACTAAATTACTGTACGTGGTTGACGGGGTTTGGTATGATGATATAAGTTTCCTCAACCCTGCCGATATCGATAATATGAGCGTACTTAAGGATGCATCAAGTACTGCAATATATGGTTTACGGGCAGCCAACGGTGTTATTTTAATTACCACCAAGAAAGGTAAAAAGGGAGGTGCAACTGTTAATTATACCGGCTATGCAGGTTGGCAAACAACTACAAATGCTGTAGAAATGGCTAATGCAACCGAATATGCTACTTTAATAAATGAGCTATACAATGCTAATAAAACTACGCCGCTTTTATTTGAAGACCCTTCAAGTTATGGGCAGGGTACCGACTGGTATGGCCAAGTGTTGCGTAATGCATTTGTAACTAATCACCAGGTATCGGTAAATGGTGGCGGCGAAAAATCAACTTACAATTTTTCGTTTGGCTACCTCGACCAGGACGGAAGTGTAAAAGGAAATAACTATAAACGCTATACCACTCGTTTAGTAAATGATTACGAGCCTGTTAAAAACCTGAAAATTGGTTTTACAGTGAGCGGGTTATATAGTAAATCAAATGATATTGATGGTGGTATATTTCACCAGATGTATGGGGCTGCCCCTGTAGTACCTGTGTATTATGCTGATGGTAGCTACGGTGATCCAAGTGATTTTAACCTGGGCGGCGGTAATAATTACAATCCGCAAGTAACCTTGGATTTTTATGATCAAAAATCGCAGAACTACCGTTTCACCGGTAATGCGTATGCCGAACTTAAGTTTTTAGGCCACTTTACCTTTAAAACAAGCTTTGGCGGCGATATTGGCCAGGGAGAAGTTAGAAACTACAACCCTGTTTATAAAGCCACACTGATACAGCAAAATACAATAAGTAAGCTGGCTGTTAACCGTGCCGAAACACGCAACTGGATCGCTGAAAACACACTGACTTACGCTAATAGATTTGGAGACCATAACCTAACCGTTTTATTAGGACAAACGGCTCAGCGTTACAGGTATTATTTTCTTAATACATCGGCCCAAAATGTACCCAACACAAGCGAAGGCGACAGGTATCTTGCCTTGGGCAACCCAACTGGCAGGTTTGCCGGCGATGGCGGTTCATTAACTACTGCTTTATCTTACTTTGGCCGGGTTAACTATTCATTTAAGGATAAGTATTTACTAACCGCTTCATTGCGTGCAGATGCTGGTTCGCAATTTTATGGAAATGATTTATGGGCATACCTGCCATCCGTAGGTGCCGGTTGGGTTATTACCAATGAAGATTTTATGAAAGACCAAAGATTTTTTAATACCTTGAAATTAAGGGGTAGCTATGGTAAGGTAGGTAACGCAGGTGTTCCATTAAACCCTACTATATTGCCGGTAACCCAAATACCTCAGTATACAGCAATTTTTGGTGTTGATCAGCTACCTTACACTGGCGCAAATATAGCCTCAGTAGTTCCACCTGCTATTTTAGTTGAACGTGGAGTAGGTACGGATATTGGTATTGAGGCTGCAATGCTGAACAGCCGATTAACAGTAGAAGTTGACTATTATAATAGGACGACCGAGCAAGCTATTTTCCCGTTACCCATATTAGGTTCATTGGGAACCGAATCGGGGAGGTTAATAGGCAACCAGGCAAAAATAAGCAACCGCGGTTTTGAGTTTACCGCAGGCTGGAGGGATCAGGTCGGCAGCGATTTCAAATACTCTATCAGCGGGAACTTTAGCATCAATAATAATAAGGTGCTATCAGTTGTTACGGGCAAAAACCCC
>JBDSIC010000226.1:0-8334 GCA_039918195.1 Mucilaginibacter sp. | reverse complement strand
AATAAAAAAAGCGGTAGCGAAGTTTAGCGGTGTTAATCTGAATTTCATCAACGTATTAGTATTTTCTTTTTTTTGACGACCTTTTGGTATTCAATTTAGCCGCTACGCGCGGGTTGCGTTTAGCTTTTTCAGCTTCAAATTTCTTTTGCTGGTTAAGCGTTTTCTTTTCGTGGAAGGCCCCTTTAAAATCAGGGTCGTCCTTACGCTTTTGCATATCTATCTCTTTGTTCTGATCCTGGCGCTCTTCGTAAGGGGTTTCCTCCACAAAAACTTCGGCAGGTATATTATGAACGGGGATGGTTTGCCTTATCAGTTTTTCCGCTTTTCGGATGTAATACAACTCGGCCGGGTTACAAAATGTAATGGCCACGCCCGATTGATAGGCCCTGCCTGTACGGCCAATACGGTGCACATAATCCTCTATCACCACCGGTACATTAAAGTTGATAACGTGGCTAACGTCGGCCACATCAATACCGCGCGAAGCTACATCAGTAGCCACCAGTATTTTTACCTCATCATTTTTAAAAGCATTAATGCTGTTTATGCGTGTGTTTTGCCCTTTATTAGCATGCAGTACCTTTACCTCCCTGTCGCCATACTTGCGCTGCAAAAACTTAAACACATACTCCGCCGCGATGCGCGTTTTGCAGAATATCATTAGCTTTTTGATATCGCCCTCCACTTCGAGCAAGTTGCGCAGCAAGTTTATTTTAGTTTTTATATTGGGCACGAAGTATAACCGCTGGTCGACCGTTTGAGCCGGCGTAGCTTGCGGCGTAACCTCAATTACCGTAGGGTTTTCCAAAAAATTAGCGGATAGCTGGTGTATCTTATCAGACATGGTAGCCGAGAACAGCAGGTTTTGCCTTTTGCGCGGCACCACTTCCAGTATACGGTTCAGCTGCGGCATAAAGCCCATGTCCATCATTTTATCCGCCTCGTCAAGCACCAGTACCTGTAAGGTTTTGGTAATAATATGCCCGGCAAGATATACATCCATAAAGCGGCCGGGGGTGGCTACAATAATATCAACGCCTTTATTTATTTGTTCTATCTGCGTTTTTGGGCCGAGGCCGCCATATAAAACCACCACGCGGAGGCCGGTATTTATACCGTAAGCCTTTACGTTTTCCTCTATCTGCATGGCCAGCTCACGCGTTGGCGCGATGATAAGCGCGCGTGCATGTTCGCCCTGCGGATACTTCAGCTTCATTAAAATAGGCAGTACATAGGCCGCGGTTTTACCGGTCCCCGTTTGGGCAATGCCCATTACATCCTGCCCGTTAAGTATAGGCGGAATAGCTTTTTGCTGTACAGGCGTTGGCGCAGTATACCCGGCATCGGCTATGGCATTTAAAATTTGCCGTTTAAAATCAAAATCATCAAAGGTAGCTGCTGCCATTCGGCAAAGATAGTGTTTTGTTTGATGTCGAATTTCGAATGTTCAATTTCGGATTTAAAATCACCTGTGTGTGACAGTGTTTTAATACAATTTGAAAAAACAAATCCGAAATTGAAAATTCGAAATTCGAAATCCTTTATCTTCGCATCATGTCATCTATCCTCATCAAATCAGCAACCATAGTTAACGAGGGCAGCCAAACAGTGGCCGACCTGCTTGTAAAAGACGGTTTCATCGAACGTATTGATAGCACTATTGATGTGCGGGCCGATGAAGAACTCAACGCCGAAGGCTTATACCTGCTCCCCGGCTGTATCGACGACCAAGTTCATTTTCGCGAGCCGGGGCTGACGTACAAGGCTGATATTTATACAGAATCGCGTGCGGCGGTGGCGGGTGGTATTACCTCGTTTATGGAAATGCCTAACACCGTACCTAATACGCTGACGCAGGCTTTGCTGGAAGAAAAATACCAGATAGCATCGCAGCAGTCGCTGGCCAACTACTCGTTTTTTATGGGAGCCAGCAATGATAATTTGGATGAGGTGCTGCGTACCGATATAAAAAATGTCTGTGGCGTTAAGGTTTTTATGGGCTCGTCGACAGGTAATATGCTGGTGGATAACCCCGGTACACTTGAAAACCTGTTCGCGCAGTCGCCAATGCTGATCGCCACGCATTGCGAGGATGAGACAACTATAAAGGCCAACCTGGCTCATTATAAAGAGCTGTTGGGCGATGACATTACCATTGAATACCACCCGGTGATCCGCAGTGCCGAGGCTTGTTACCTGTCATCATCAATGGCGGTGGACTTGGCGAAAAAGCATGGTACACGGTTGCATATCCTGCATATATCTACCGAAAAAGAAACACACCTTTTTGATAATACCACACCACTAAAAGATAAACGCATTACCGCCGAAGCCTGTGTGCACCACCTGTGGTTCAGCGATGCTGACTATAAAACCAAGGGCAACCTTATCAAATGGAACCCGGCTGTAAAAACAGCCGCCGACCGCGACGGCATACTAAAAGCAGTACTTGACGGGCGGATAGATGTTATAGCCACCGACCATGCCCCGCACACCGCCGAAGAAAAGGCCCAGCCCTACCTGCAAGCACCATCGGGTGGCCCGCTGGTACAACATGCCCTTCCTGCCCTGCTGGAAATGCACAAACAAGGAAAGATCACTTTGGAACAAATTGCCGAAAAAACTGCGCATAATGTATCTACTTGTTTCCAAATAGAAAAACGTGGCTTCATCCGTGAAGGCTATTGGGCCGACCTGGCACTGGTAAACCTTAACTTGCCGTGGACGGTTAATAAAGACAACATATTATACAAATGCGGCTGGAGCCCGTTTGAGGGTGACAGTTTTAATGCGAGCGTGGTTACCACCATCGTGTCCGGACATTTGGCCTGGCATAACGGGCGTTTTCATAAAACGTTCGCGGGTGAGCGGCTGGCATTTGAGCGGTAAAGTGCACCAAATGTCATTTCGAACGAGGAACGAGGAGAAATCTTCTACGAGCGACAAATCGGCGAACTATGTATGGCGTATAAGATTTCGGTAACTATATACAACTTTACACCAAGACAGCAATTTTATAAGCCCTATTTGCTTAGGGCTTAATTTTTTACTCCTTATCTTTTGGATTGTAGTTGAGGGCAGTAGTAAGTTTTTTGTTAAAATCAGATAGCTTTTGTTCATCCTCAAACATTTTGGTTTGATTAATATCTTTTTTAGTGATTTCTAATAGTTTTGGTTTAGGTAATACCATTACAGGTTCTTTAAAATCTATTTGTGTTTGACCTAAAGAACGAGCAAATAAATCCTTAAATTCCTGCCATGAACGAGATAATTTAAGCATAGTGGTAATTGAAACGAGTTGGTTTCTTAACAACTCCTTGCCTCTTTTTTCATCTAATGACTGAAATAACCTTTTTGCATATTTCCCGTCTTTTGTTTTTGGAGTATTGTCTTTCATCCATTCAAAAACATCTTTCGGTAAATAGCTATAAACATATTGATTGGTATATGTACCTATAACCTGTGGGCGCTTGACGGTATTTGGATTAAAAGGCCAATCTTTTAATCGATAAATATTTCTATAAAAATCTATCTGAAACTCCCTTTGCCATTCCACTATAACTGGTGATACTCCAAACTCTTTTAGTTGTTTAGTTATAATTGTATCTTCATCATTATAGCGGTAACCCGTTATTTGCTCAACGTATTTTAGTACACCGTATTGAGAGAAAGCTAAAATTATTTGGTATGCCGCACGTCCCGCTTTGACTAATGCTTCGTTATTAGGGTGAGCTGCCGCAGCTTTGACAAAGACGTCGCATATCAATGGCAATGCGGTTGCTTCAACTCCAGTAGCTACTTTTTTTCCTGTCGAAACATAGGATATTGCGGCAGCTAATTTGTTTTTTAAATCACTGGAAATGAAGTCCTTTAATACTGAACTTGATAAATATGCTGGCAATTCTGCGGCAGCTAATTTTCTTTTCTGCCAGTATAATCCTGTGCCTTTAAAACCAAAGGCAGAAGATAAACTTCTTTCAGAAAAAACGTGTGTCCTATCTTCATCGTCTAAAATCGCAGCACCTAATTTAACGCCGTTAAATGTATCATCCCCGGTGCATAACGCATGTGGTAAGTTTTTTAATTCTTCACTCATCTTGTAAGTTGGTTATAGGTTAAACGATTTGTGCAGTTTGAAAGCAGTGTGTTGAAACGGATTAAGTCAGTTGTTTTACGGCTATTGTAGCGAAACGTAAATTCGTCAGCATATTTTTGAATATGCTTTGGTGATATATTGTGATAGATACCTATTACCATGCGGTCAAAAAGTGAAAAGCAACCCTCAATAGTGTTAGTATGAAAAACACCACGTACATACTCTTTTTTGTCGTGGTCTACTATTCCGTGATGCGTGTATTCTCTACCCACGCCTGAATAGATAGTCGCTTTGTCTGTCATTAAAACAGATTGAGCATCTACATTAGCCCTCACTAAATTAGGTATAGTAGTGGTGGTAGGCTTAATGGCTTTAAAACGTAAGCGGCTACCTCTTTCCATAAAACCTAATACAACTGTTTTATTATTATGGCGGTCTGCCTTATTTTCAGTTATCACTTTACGCTTTTTGTTACTCATGTTTTTAACCTTACCACCGACAATGGTTTCATCAACTTCAACAATTACACCTGAACCGCCAAGTTTATTGTCGTTATCAATTTCGGTTTCAACAACATCTAAACCAAAGCAGTTTCTTATGCGCTGCAACATGAACCAAGCTGTTTTTTGGGTAACGTTTAAATCCCTGCCTAATTGAAGTGATGAAATGCCTTTTTTATGGCCTGTAATAAGGTATATGGCGATAAACCAAGTTTGTAATTCTACCTTAGTATTATCGAATAAAGTAGCGGTACGAACATTAAAATATTTACCTGTATTTTTGCATTTGTAACCACGTGCAGTAGTGTAAACCTTTGAGGTTTCATCGAAAGGGCTAACTACATTTCCATTCCAACGCAGTTGCTCTAAATGGGTAATACAGGTTTGTTCGTCAGGGAATGCCTTAATTAACTCTCTTATTGATTTAAACTCTATATTTATCATTGCGTTTTTGAATTACAATATAAATATAGAAGTTATTTACACCATTTGCAAATTTATTTAAAAATAATCGGTGTAAAGTTGTATATAGTTACCAAGATTTCTCTCTACGTTCGAAATGACATTCTTTATTAAATCAGCTGTACAATTACTTCTCCAGCATCTTCTTCAAACCACCCATAACACCCTGCCAGTTCTCTTCCGAATGTTCTTTTTGCGCCTGGTCTTTTACACCGCTTTGCGTAATTACCAACGTGGTTTTACCATCGGTTTCAGTTAGATCGTAACTTATGTTGTGGTAATTTTCGGGTTTGTCTTCGGTGCCGCTCATGCTGCTCCAGTAGGTGTAGGTTACATGCTTGCCGGGGGTAATGTCAACTATTTTACCTTTGTCCTGGTAGGTTTTGCCTTCCCATGCGCCTTCCCAAAGTATTGGGCTGCCGGGTTGCCAGTCGGTTTTAAGGTCGGTGCCGAAAAAATATTCCTTTATCATGGCCGGGTCGGTAAGGCCTTTCCAAACTTCGGCGGCAGAGGCGTTAAATTCGATGGTGGTTTTTAATGTCAGATTTTCCATGGCTATGTTTTTAGTTATCATTTAAACAAATGTTGCGGGCGCTAAATGCCGGCAACAGTCAAAATAACCGGTTGTTAATGACAACCTTATGTCAGCAGGAAAGTTTAATTTAATTTTTTCGTGACGGCGAGGGCAATGGCTCTTACCCGTTCTTTCAGACTAACCGGGCTAATAATAACAGCGCTGTCGCCAAACATCATGAACCAGCGGGCAAAGCCTTCCAGCGAGGTGCTTAAAAAGGTCATTTCCACAGTGTCCTTCCCTACTTTTTCGGACACGAAACCGTTATAATATTTCTGCTGGTTAAGGTGAACGTGTATCGACTTATCTATCCTCATCACTACAGTTTCCAGTTTGCGCTCACGCGCGGTTTGGGCAATATAATCTTTTAAGGTGGGGTGCTGCCCGGTATAAACATCTTCGGTTAAGGTAACGGCGCGTATCCTGTCCAGCCTGAAATCGCGATAGTCTTTCCGCATACGGCAATAGGCTATCAGGTGCCAGTAGCTGTCGAGATAAAATATACCTACCGGCTCAACATCCCTTTTGGTTTGCTCCTGGCTGTGCAGGGCAAAATATTCCAGCTTGAGTATCTTTTTTTGGCCAATGGCGGTTAAAATGGTTTGTATATGGTCCTTATTATCAATGCGTAGTTGGTTGTGACTTTTTATTACTTCTATGTTGCTGTCCATATCTTCCAGCAGGTCCTTTTCGGCCGTGCGCAGTACCGCACGTATTTTATACATCGCCGATTTGTGGTGCGCCATAGTGGAAGTATCGGTCAGTTTTTCAATAAACTTTTCGGCGGTTAAAAAGGCGGTTGCCTCCTCTTTAGTGAACATTACCGGCGGCAGCCTGTAGCCATCCATAATGGAATAGCCCACGCCGGCCTCGCCTATTAACGGAATACCGGCCTCTTCAAGGGTACGCACATCACGGTAAACCGTGCGCAGGCTGATGCCAAAACGCTCGGCAATATCCGCCGCCTTTACTACCCTGCGCGATTGCAATTGTATCAATATAGCTGATATACGGTCGATGCGGTTCATTACTCCCCAAATTAAACAAAAACAAACTATATTGGCATCATATAAATGATCATGAACGACAACGATAAAATAGTAACCCTTGATTCGTACTACGACCCAATGCTGGCCGAGATCATCCGCGGCAGGCTGGAAGCTAATGGCATACCGTCTTTTGTGGTTGATGACCCGGTGTATAAGCAAGCATTGGGCGGCGTTAAACTTAAAGTGTTTGAGCGCGACCTTGAAAAATGCCGCGAAATATTGGCTGAAGAGAATACGGATGAACTTCCATTGGAATAAGCAGGTTATAAAGCCTTCGTTGGAAAAACAAAACGGTGTTGTCACATGTAATTATCTAAAATTCAAACATTAAATGCTAAACCGCCGCAAATTCATCCGAACCTCCGCTATCGGGGCCGCGTCGGTAACTGCTGTCAATTTGTTAAGCCAGCCTGCGCTTGCGGCTACCCTAACGCCCCTGCCCATTGTTATATCTACCTGGGAGTTTGGCGTTGCGGCAAATATGGCAGCGTGGGAGGTGCTTAAAAAAGGGGGCCGCGCGTTGGATGCCGTTGAAACCGGCGTTAAAATACCCGAGGCCGATTTGGAAGTACATACCGTTGGCAAAGGCGGCTATCCCGACCGCGACGGCCGTGTAACACTCGATGCCTGCATTATGGACGAACACGGCAATTGCGGTGCCGTTGCAGCTATGGAAAACATAGCCCACCCCATATCCGTAGCGCGTTTAGTGATGGAAAAAACACCACACGTAATGCTGGTTGGCGAAGGTGCCACACAATTCGCGGTTGAAAATGGCTTTAAAAAGGAAAACCTGCTAACGCCCGAGGCAAAGGCTGAATGGAAGGACTGGCTAAAACATGCCAAATACAAGCCTGTTATTAACATAGAAGCCAAAAAGAAACCCGGCAACCAATATAATCATGATACGATAGGTATGCTGGCTATTGACGCTAACGGAAATATGTCGGGCGCATGTACTACAAGCGGCATGGCTTTTAAAATGCACGGACGTGTAGGCGACAGCCCCATCATAGGCGCGGGTTTATATATTGACAACGAGGTTGGCGGGGCAACATCATCAGGTGTCGGCGAGGAAGTGATACGGATAGTGGGCAGTTTTTTAGTGGTAGAACTGATGCGGCAGGGCTATGCACCCGAAGCCGCCTGTAAAGAAGCCGTGGAGCGTATTATTAAGCGGAGGCCCGACACGGCAAAAGAGATACAGGTAGGGTTTTTAGCCCTCAACAAAAAGGGCGAGTATGGCGCTTACGCTTTACAGGATGGTTTTACTTTTGCAGTCTGCAACAGTGAAAAACAGGATAGCCTGGTAGCCGGAAAAAGTTTTTATAAATAATTTACAACTAACCGGGCATTAATTATATTAGCCAATATTTGCCGTTATAAACCATGGTGTTACTTGAAGTTTGTGCCAATTCAACCGAATCAGCCGTTGCAGCCCAGGAAGGTGGTGCCGCAAGGGTTGAATTGTGTGATAATTTGCACGAAGGCGGCACTACACCTTCGGCGGGGCAAATACTGTTTGCGCGTAATTTGCTGCACATCAAATTATATGTTTTGATACGTCCGCGCGGCGGGGATTTTTTATACACTGACCTGGAGTTTGAAATTATGCAGGCCGACATACGCCATTGTATTGAGGCAGGCTGCGAT
>JBDSIC010000225.1:0-3260 GCA_039918195.1 Mucilaginibacter sp. | reverse complement strand
AACAATTACCAGCCAAAGCGGTACAGGCGGCAGGTTGCAGTATATCAGTATCATTATTATAGCTACCGCCGAGCCGGCGCTAAACAGGTAAAACTTATCGTATTTATCACTCAGCTTACCAATTAAGGGCATAATAACTATTGATGCCAAACCACTGAAAAGGAAAATAGTAGGCAACTGATGCTGGGTAATTTGAATATTATTAATAAGGTACGCGCTACCGAAAGGCATCAGCATAAAGCCGCCTATTGATAAAAAGGCTGTAGCCATAAAACCTACCTGGTAATCTTTTTTACGCAGCGTATGCCACAGGTGTAAAAACGCGTTCTTGTCTTCCTGCAAGGCGATGTGCTTATTTACCGGTTTCATTTTTAACAGGATCACTACGCCAATAACCAACGCCAGCCCTACTATCATCAGGAAAGGTGCATGCCAGCCCCATATATTGGCAAAAAACAGCCCGATAGGGATACCCAGCACCTGGCTGGCTGCAAAACCCATTTGTACAACCCCCATTACCCTGCCACGCTGGTTTATCTCGAACACATCGGTAACAACAGCCAGCGAAATAGCGCCTATTACCCCTCCGAACAGGCCGGTAATTATACGTGCCGCCAGCAGCATAGCGAAGCTGGTGGCCAGCGCGCAGCTTAAAGTGCCTACAATAAATCCCGCGTAAAAGAACAGCAGCAATTTCTTGCGGTCAAATTTATCGGCGAAGCCGGCTGCCAGCAGGCCCGAAGCTCCTGCGCTGAAAGCGTAGGAAGATACCACCCAGCCAAAACCGGCGGGTTTGATGTTTAATGATTTCATCAGGATATCGCCCAAAGGCGATAGTACCATAAAATCTAAAATTATGGTGAATTGAAGCAAGGCCAGTAAGGCTATCAACAGTTTTTGATAGCCGGTAAAAGGCACCGCAATATTATTATCAGGTTTCATGTTGTTTTAATGTTTAAGTAAGTTCTATACACAGGTAACCCTTTTGGTTAACCATTTCAATTATGTGCACGGAGTTTAATGTGCATGATACCACCCGCAGCACTTTATCGCAATCATCGAGGTCAACATTCCAATCGGTAATGTGCCGGTGGTTCAGCACATCGCACAGATTTTGCCTGTCGGCCTCGGTTTTAATGCTGGTTTTAAATACCAGTACATGGTCGGGATTTAAAGTTTGTACTGTCATAAGTCGTATCAGTTAATAAAAAAATTATTTCTTCAGCGCTTTAATTACCAGCTCGCACGTTTGCTGCAATATGGCATCGGTAAGCACAAATGGCTGCCCTGTTAACCCTTTGCCTTCGTTATGAAACCGTATCAGGTTATACAGCGGCGCGTAGGCTACGCTCCAAAATATGTCTACAGGCAGCGGGTCTATTTCATCATTCTCTATTGCCTTGCGCATAAACGCACCCATAGCCTCCTTAAACTGCCCCACTATAAAAGGGTGTATTTTATCCTGGTAAGTTGATGAGCGCAATTGGTCGAAAAACATGGCGCTTTGGGGGTTTTTCAGCAACTGTTCCGACCTTCTCTTCCATTGCTGCCTAATGCCGTCGGCAAAGGATAGGGTTTGATCAAAACCATTCAAAATTTCTTTTGTAAAGCGTTCGGCCTCTTCAATGGCTACCTGTACAATCAGGTCATCTTTATCTTTGTAATAGATGTATAGGGTAGCTACCGAAATATCGCAGGCTTTTGCCAGCTTGTTCATGCTGAATCCTTCAAACCCATCCTGCACCAATAAGGCTATCGCCTTTTGTTTAACCAGTTGTTGCTTATCAATACTGCGTGTACGCATTAATCTAAAGTTTTCATATCGCAAAAATAAAGGAATATTCGTTTAGTTATGAAATTTATTTTTAATTTATTATTGATACGTAATTTTCGACTTGTGTGAAACAGCCGGAATAAAAAAAAGCCCTGCATGATGGATGCAAGGCTTTCGGATATTAAAAATTATCTAATTACATTGTTGCAGCGCAATAAGAAATGCATCCGTTTTACCTTTTGATATAGCAGTTACATTACCTGCAATGGTGCTATATGTTTGCGTGCCGTCAAACGAGCCTGCTATAAAAATATATTTTCCATTTGGGTCTACCTTAACCGCAGCGGGGTTACCTGTGCCTAATTTTTTGGCCCAATGAAAACTTTTGTTGGCATCCAGTTTTTGAACAAACATGGTTTTAGCTACAGCCGCGGTCAGGTTGTATGTTCCCGGCCCCGGGTTAAAATCGCGTGTACCTTCAAATGTCCCTGTAATAAATACATTTCCCACGGCATCGATATCAAGGTTTGAAAACGGCATATCCAGGTACCACAATTCTTTACCCGTTTTGCTGTCATACTTACTGAGGGATTTGTTCGGCGGACGTTTTTCGTCATACTGTACATAGATATTGTCCTGCGCATCCATCCAAAACCGGCCCGCGTAGTTAGCGGGAATATTAAAAGGAAGGGTTTGCCCTGAAGGTCTTAGTTTTTTCCAGCCCCCCTGGTTCGAGTTAACAATAATGTTGCCGTTTTTGTCTTCCAGTATTGTATAGTCAAAGCTTAGGCGGCAGGGGTTTTCATCAGTTTCGCGTAACATGCTTTTCCATAATAAATTACCCGACGGATCCTTTTTTTCCAGTAAATAATTTTTGGAAGCGACTGAACAATTCAAAACCGAATTTTCGGTGACAATACCATCTTCAGCGACCACATCATAAGTATTTCCCTGTTTATCTTTATAGGCAAGTGCGGCCGGGCTTTCTATTGCAGCGTTCACAAATTTCGCGCTACGGTCAAACCACTGGCTGAAGTAAGCGCCGTTGGAGGCACTTAGGTTTTTTATGCCGGCACCAGGGTCAAAATCTACAGTCCCGGAAAAGCTGCCCACCAATGCTACAATGCCCGAGGGATGCAAAACGATATTGAACCCCACATCTTCATTTGGCCCGCCTACAGTCCGTATGGCTAAAAATTGCGGTGGTGATGTGCAAGCGTTAACTTCTTTTAATTGAGTTTTGGCTTCGTTGCCCGTTAATGCCTGAACCGGGGCTTCCTTTTTGCACGATATGTAGGTGCACGCTACCAATGCAATGGCAGTAAATTTGATAAATTTCTTCATATGCGTTAAATGTATTTAGGTGTTGCTCAAATATATAGAGTTTTCGACATATACAAGTATTATTTTTTTGAAAACCAATATTTGATCCTTTATGCCGCCAATTTGGGAAAGAATAGCAATTGAAGAATTAAACAGATTTAAT
>JBDSIC010000224.1:0-8800 GCA_039918195.1 Mucilaginibacter sp. | reverse complement strand
ATGTGCGTGAATCGCCTCTAAAGTCTTCAGATACTACTTCGTCTTCAGTGTAACCTAAAATACCTTTCAGGTAGCCTTCAGATGCTTCTTTCATAGCAGCTTTAACTTGCTCGTAAGTAGCAGGAGTTTTTAAGCGTACAGTTAAGTCAACTACAGATACGTCGGCAACCGGAACGCGGAACGACATACCCGTTAATTTACCTTTCAACTGTGGTAATACTAAACCTACAGCTTTAGCAGCGCCGGTTGATGAAGGGATGATGTTTTGGTAAGCGCCACGGCCACCTCTCCAGTCCTTAGCCGATGGGCCGTCAACTGTTTTTTGAGTAGCGGTTACCGCGTGTATGGTGCTCATTAACCCTTCTTCAATACCAAATTTGTCGTCCAATACTTTAGCGATAGGCGCTAAACAGTTGGTAGTACATGAAGCATTTGAAACGATAGTTTGCTCCGCTTTAAGCTCTTTATGGTTAACACCCATTACAAAGGTAGGGGTATCGTCTTTTGCCGGGGCAGAAAGAACTACTTTTTTAGCACCTGCGTCAATGTGTTTTTGAGCTGTATCCATCGTCAGGAATAAACCGGTTGATTCGATGATCACTTCTGCGCCCACATCACCCCATTTAAGGTTAGCAGGGTCTTTCTCGGCAGTTACACGGATTGTTTTACCGTTTACAACCAAATGTCCGCCTTCGACAGTAACAGTACCGTTAAATTTGCCGTGAGTCGAATCATATTTTAACATATAAGCCATATAGTCAGGCTCAATAAGGTCATTTATACCAACTACTTCAATATCTGGTCTTTCAATTGCTACCCTGAAGGCAAGGCGGCCGATACGGCCGAAACCGTTAATTCCAATTTTCATGTTATTTAATTTGTGTGTGTGTAATACGTTAATAAATTATTTATGGGTGATCTTACGATACTTTCTATATTAATACCGGCATTTACGGCAACCTGCTCCAGGTCTTCCCTGAAATGTGTTGCTACCGATCCTGAAAAATGTACAGGGGTGCCGGGGTACTCTTTATATAACGGCAACAGGTAAACATTCATTATTTTATCGAAGCCTGTTTTTATCATCTCTCTGACATATTTGTCGTCCTTGTTCTCAACAAAAAAATCATTGAAGGAACTTAAAAACAAAGCAGGCTGCTTTTGCTTATACACTTTGTCCAAAATGGTGTTGCGGTCGTAAGTGTATTTTTTTGCAAATTTTTTTCGTAAGTTTTCAGGCAAGGTCTCATTTATAAAAGCTTTTAGCAACTGACGTCCTAACCAATTGCCTGATCCTTCGTCGGCCAAAATATAACCAAGCCCAAAATTATTGGGTTTTACCTTTTTGCCATCGTACCAGGCCGCGTTGGTGCCGCTGCCGCAGATACAAATTATGCCTTGCTCATCCTTGCACATTGCCCGTGCAACAGCATCAATATCATTCCCGATACTAATTTTAGCAAATTTAAAAAAAGTTGAGAAAGCGTTGCGTATTATTTCTTTAAGCTCGGCGGAGTAGAGGCCGGGCCCGAAAAAGTAGATGCGCTTTATGCTTTCGGCGTGGTGTATCAGGTTAATGTTTTTGTTGAACAGGTGTACTATCTGCTTCTCATCATTAAAGTAGGGGTTGATGCCGGTGGTCCTGAAAGATGCCACAGTTCTGCCTTTATCTGCCAGGCGCCAGTGTGCATAATGTGATCCGCTGTATACAACCGCTATCATCAATAATTATATGGATAGTATTTCCATCATCTGCATCAAGTCTTCTTCCAGTTTAAATTCGTGTTGATTAAGTGCTTCTTCCAAATCGGTTAAAACAATGTTGTTTGCCTGTAAGCCAACCATTTGCTGTGTTTTGCCAGCTATCATGGCGTTAACGGCCGCGTAACCCAGCCTGCTGCCCAGTATACGGTCGAAACTGCTTGGGCTGCCACCGCGCTGCAAGTGGCCCAATATGGTTACCTTAATGTCGTAGTTCTTAACTTCCTTTTCAACAGCTTTGGCAATATCATATACGCCGCCATGTTTATCACCTTCGGCTACTATTACTATACTTGATGATTTTTTGTTGTACTGCCCGGCTTTAAGGCTTACTATCAGTTCTTCAATAGCAGTTTCCTTTTCGGGCAGCAAAATGGCTTCTGCACCACATGATATGCCGGCGCGAAGGGCAATAGCACCCGAGTCGCGGCCCATTACCTCGATAAAGAAAAGGCGGTCGTGTGCATCAGCGGTATCACGTATCTTATCAATGGCTTCAATAACAGTGTTGGTGGCTGTATCAAACCCTAAAGTATAGGTAGAGCCGTACAAGTCGTTATCTATGGTTCCCGGTACGCCAATAACAGCTATATCAGGATATTTTTTTGAGAAACGCAGCGCGCCGGTAAAGGTACCGTCGCCACCTATAACTACTAAACCGTCTATCCCTTTTGATTTTAAATTATTATAGGCTGTTTCCATGCCTTCATCGGTACGGAATGGCAGGCAGCGTGCAGTTTTTAAAATGGTACCACCCAGGTTAAGTATATTACTTACCGAGCGGTTGTTCATTTCGTACATGTTATTATCTATAAGGCCCTGGTAACCTTGCCTTACACCCACAACCTGCAGGTGGTTATATATCGCAGTTCTTACTACTGCCCTTATGCAGGGGTTCATCCCCGGGGCATCGCCGCCGGAGGTAAGAACAGCTATTTTTGAGATTTTGTGCATCTTTTTTTGCTATACGGAATTATTGTACGAAGATAGTGTGTGAAATTTACACCATTAAATTTATTTTTATTTTTTTGTTTGCAATTTACGCATATATTTAACTGTTAATATAATACAAAAATTTGGAAACAACACTACCTAAATTTGACTCAGTATTCTCAATCGATTGTGTGATCTTTGGCTTTGAAGCCGGGGAATTGAAGATACTTTTGATAGAGCGGAACGAGGAGCCTTTTAAAGACTGGTTTGCGTTACCCGGCTACATTGTGGAGCAGGATGAGAGCGTTGACGACGGCGCAAAGCGTATTTTGTATGAACTTACCGGCTTACGCAACATGCCTATCAAACAATTGCATACGTTTGGCGATGTTGGCCGCCACCCGCAGGGCAGGGTTGTAACCATAGCTTATTTTGCATTGATACGCATTAGCGGGCAAAAAGAGCTGACCCCGGTAACCCATTATGCTAAAAAAGCTTTTTGGCACCCGGTTAAAGAACTGCCTAAACTGGCCTTTGACCATACTATTATATTTGAGACGGCCTTCCGCAGGATACGCAGGCGGTTGAACTATCAGCCCATAGCATTTGATTTGCTGCCCGAGAAATTTACACTTACACAGTTGCAATCGTTATACGAGGTGATACAGGATAAAAAACTGGATAAGCGCAACTTTCGTAAAAAAATGTTGAGCTACGGTTTTTTAAAGGAACTGAGCGAAAAGCAAAAAGGGGTATCGTACCGTGCCGCTAAACTATACAAGTTTGACAGGCGGAAGTATAATAAGATATTCCAGAACGAGTTGAATATACAAACGACGGGTTAATAAATATAAGGGATGTCACCCAGCTTGTCGAAGGGTGTGCGAGGGCCTTTGCCCGCGTGCTTAGACAAGCTACTCATGAAATCCTAAGTTTCAATCATAAAAAAGCCCTCCCGAAAAATTCGGGAGGGCTTTTTTTATAACGTATTTCTTATAACTGGCTTGGCGCAAGTTCCAAATGGAACTTTACCAGGTCGTCTATAGGCGAGCGGATGATCTTGCCTACCGTCATGCCATGTTCGGTAACTACCTCTTCCAGCACGTTGCGAAAGTTGTAACCTACAGAACCTATACAGTTAAAAGTGTATTTTTTATATTCAGGGTAATGTGTTACCACATTGGTAAAAAAATCTTCGAAAGATGTACGTACCAGGTTGCGTGAATACTCCAGGTGCACATTGTTATCATAAACAAACTTGCTAAAGCTGGCGCAAAAGCGGTTGGCCAAAGGCTTGGTGTAAACCTCTTCGTTCACATCATCAGGCGTAAGCTTAAAGGTCTCCCAAAAGTTTTTACGTACAGCCTCGGGCATGTAGCCGCGAATGTAGTCGGTAAGCAGTTTTTTGCCGATGTGGCAGCCGCTGCCCTCGTCACCTAAAATATAAGCGCCCGAGTCAATGTTTTGCAAAATCCCTTTACCATCATAGGTACAGGTATTCATCCCTGTACCTAATATAGCCGCGAAGCCTTCAGTATGGCCCAATAATGCCCTTGCAGCTGCAAGCAGGTCATGCCCAATGTTAATTTTAGCCGATGTGAAAACTGTTTCCATCGCTTCTTTCAGCTGGTTCCGTTTTTCTTCGGTAGAGCAACCCGCACCATAATAATTTACTTCGGTAATCTTATCTAACGGCAAATCTGTTGGCAGGTGTTCATGTAACGACTTGATAACATAATCTTTACTTACAAAGAAAGGATTGTACCCTTCAGTATTGAAATATACTTTTTTGCCCTCTTCATTTACAAGGCACCAGTTTGTCTTAGTTGAGCCACCGTCGGCAATAATGATCATAGAACTTCTTATTTTTAAATTTCGGATAAAAGTATGATTAACTTGTTGTAAAAAGAACAATTTAAGGGTTAAAATCGATTTTTTTTAAAAAAATTGGATATAGCGGGTATTATTTTAATATTTAACCAGCTATTGTAATTATAACTTTCAATATATACCACGGGTAAAACATTTACAAAAGGATCTATATCATATAATTAACCCGATACTCCAATTACTTAACAGTAAAATATATGCTTGCATTGCTCTTATCAGGTTTGTTTTCACTTTTACTGTTTGCCGGTTTTGGTTTTTTTGCAGCAAAAATATTAAAGCTCGATGTTTCATTTGCCGGCAAAATGCTGATGGGTATTGTGGCGGTTAATACCTTAACGGCTATTATATCGATTTTCTTCCCGGTTAACAGTTATGTGCTGGTATTTTTAATAGTGCTGGTAGCAGCCATGGTGCCATTTATTAAAAATGATGTTGGCACCAGCGTGGGTAATATGTTGTACAAGCCAACCCAGCTGATCGTATCGCTGCTTTTTATTTTTCCGGGGATACTGATAGCGCTTAACGCACCGGATAATTATGATACCGGGCTTTACCATACCCAGGCCATAAAATGGATAGAGGAGTACCCTGTAATACCGGGCCTGGCCAACCTGCACGGGCGGTTCGGGTTTAACCCCAACGTGTTTTGCCTGTTCGCCCTAACCTCGTTTTCGTCTGTTTTCGGGCAGCATATTTACAGCATAAATCTTGCGGTGTTCATTATCATAGTGCCGTGGTTTGTAAACAGTATTTATAGTCTACACAATAAGCAGGGCATAAGCGGGGCATTGCTATCTTTTGTGATATTGTTTCTTAGCTTGCTGTTGTTAACGCGTAACCTCACTTCGCCAAGCCCCGACTTTTTATCGCTGGTGTTAACCTTATTTATTTTTGCTAATGTTGTTGGGTTGGTAGCCGCAAATAAACCGTTAACCATAGCAAATTACTTTCCAATATTAATATTATCGGTCTATATAATTACCGTTAAACTATCTGCACTGCCGGTATTATTACTTCCCTTACTGCTGCTGTTTAGGTGTAAACCAACACTAAAGCAAGTAATGTTGCTAACGGGTATATCAGCTATTATTATACTGCCCTGGCTTACCCGTAACGTTATCCTTTCGGGCTGGTTGGTGTACCCGTTCCCATCTGCCGATCTTTTTAACTTCGACTGGAAAGTGCCTTTGGAAAAAGTTGCTAATGAGCATAAATCGGTAACCGGTTGGGCGCGTAACCCCGGCCCGCAATACGCGGCGGCAGCACATATGAGTATAACCGGCTGGTTCCCGTTGTGGTTTAGTCACTTTAAGTTACATGAAAAGCTGTTTATAGCAGCGGGATTGATAATGCCACTAATTGCGTTAGCGCTGCAGGTTATAAAAAAGACCAGGGCGACCTATTTTATCAATGTTGTTATAATTACCGCCTTTGCAGGCACATTGTTCTGGCTGTTTACCGCTCCCGTATTCAGGTTTGGCATCGCGTTTATAGTTGCCGGTATACTGTCGCCCTTGCTGATAACCCAATTCAGGCTGAAACCGTCTTTAAAACCAGCGCTAATATTTAACATATGTATACTACTGTTATGGTGTGGCGAAGTGTTAATGGCCCAGTTTCACCTCAAAAACGCAGTTTTTGAGTTATGCAACACGTTGATAAAACCGCGCCGGCTGCCCGAACCTGCCGAAAGCATCTTTAAAGTACATGTTATAAACGGACTGAAGGTATATGAGCCATTACCCGGCGACCAATGCTTTAGCCACGGCTTGCCCTGTACGCCCTATCCCGATAAAACTATGCTGCTGCGGGGGAAGACAATAAGCTCGGGTTTTAAGGTTATAGCGCAGTAACATTTCACTCTCCGAGCTTTAAAAATTGAAGATGATAATCATTTTGTTACATAGATAGTGTAGATAATACACTAAAATATTTTACATTTGGGCTTTGGTAAGATTTCTTCTTACTAATGTGATAAGGTTTAGGTTGAAAGTCCCCAAGCAGCGAGTGTAAGGGGACTTTTATTTTAACCCTGAATTTCACTTCTTTTTAAGTCATAAATACTTATTATTCCAATATAACTCAATCAAAATAAATTTTTAATACTACAGGTTTTGAAGTTGACATTATAGGCTATTATTTAGCTAATAATTACTACTTTTTATATGTTAAGCCTTTTTATATTAGGGCAGTAATGTGGTTCTTGCCACATACATGATAAGGTTTAGGTTGAAAGTCCCCAAGCAGCGAGTGTAAGGGGACTTTTATTATTTAAACATTTTTAGCGGGGATAAGCAACGGCAAGTGTTTTATTAAATTCATCAACCCATAGCTTAAAACCACGGTTGTTCCAATGGGTATCGGTTGGCTGGTATATATTTTCCTTTGTGGCCTTGAATTTTTTGTACATATCAATATAAGGCATCTTTAAGTCAGGGTTTTCCTGTATGCGCGATATCAGGTGGTTATAGTTACCCATTTCGGGCGCTATAATGGTTACCGGGTTTGGTATCATACTCAGGTAAACCTCGTCAAACCCCAGGGCTTTATAATGGGCGTAAATTTTGTTTAACGAAGCCACTATATAATCAATATCCTTATCGTCAGTTCTTTTAAACGAACTGAAGGTGCTGGTGCTGTCAACCGTCTCAACTAAAAACAGGTGCTTGCCATCCGGCGATATCTTCACTTCTTTATTGGCGCGGTTAAACAAATTATAGTTTAAGGCGGCTTTCCATTCCTTTAATGGCGAGAAAAACTTATAGTCGAACAGGTTAAATTCAAGTGTTTGTGATATACGCGGATTAAATATCATTGCTAAAACCGGGAAGCTGATGGCCGGTGTTTTTTTAAAATCCGTCGCGGTTGTATCCGCAAAACCTGTTGATGCTACAGGTTGGAGTAATTTTGTAAAGGCATCGGCGTTGGCCATGTTGCGTACAAACCGTTCGGTGCTTTCAATTATCAATATGTTTTTTTGCGTGGTGTCCATCTTTACCAAAGGGCTGTTAGTGCCGCCGGACTTGCAAAACCAATATCTTTTAACACCATGAAATATCAGGTCGGTTTTAATAAAGTTAAACAGGTAGCTATCGCATATTGTATATAAGTTGATATCCCTTTTAATATTTTTTATGGTATCGGGCTGTATGTTTTTGAGTATTGGGTCATTTATTTTAAACTGCGGCAGGTAGCAAAACGAATACAGGTCGCCATAATATTCCCTGTCAGATCCAAACGGTGAATCAAGATGAATCCGCTTGGCATATAGTTTCAGCATAAAACGGTTATCGCTGCTGAACCAGTATAACAGTCCTGACAGCAGGGCTATGCTAATAAAGATGATCCTTTTCATATAATGGTCATGCCTTTAAAATTGAAAATAAACAAACTGTTTATAGTTAAATACGCCAAGGCTGTAGCAGGTAAACAACAAGCCTATAAATATAAACAACCACGCAAAACCATTAATATTAATTACCTGCAGCCTTGGCCATGCCCTTTCAATTGCCATCAATAATATAATAAGGATAAAGCTAAACATCAACTCGGGTGTGTTAACGCCCAGGCTAACGGTGTCATTTACAGATAAGGTGGATATTTGTGTGAGGATGGCCCAGGCATGCTGCGCATCAGGCGCCCTAAAAAATACCCAGGCAAACGTAACCAGTAAAAACGTGATGCTAACCTGCACTATTTGGTAAACGGTGCTGTTAACGCGGGGTAGTTTCATTTTATGCTTAACGGTGCTCAACGCCTTATCAATAATTACCATAGTGCCGTGTATGGCACCCCACAAAACAAAGGTCCAGTTGGCACCGTGCCACAGGCCGCTTACCATAAACACCACGAAGATGTTGAAGTAAACCCTGTATTTGGTGGTACGGCTACCGCCCATGGGGAAGTACAGGTAATCCTTAAACCAGGTTGACAGGGATATATGCCAGCGTTTCCAAAATTCGGTAACCGAGCGGGCAAAATAGGGCGCGTTAAAATTGGTCATTAATTTAAAGCCCATGCAGCGCGCAGCACCTATCGCCATATCTGAATAGCCCGAGAAATCGCAATATATCTGGAACGAATAAAAAACCGCCGCTATAAAGAGGCTTAAGCCCGATTGCTGCTGATAGTTACCAAATCCATAATCTACTGCCATAGCCAGCCTGTCGGCAATTACCACCTTTTTAAACAGGCCGAAGGCCATTTGGAGCAGGCC
>JBDSIC010000223.1:0-7379 GCA_039918195.1 Mucilaginibacter sp. | reverse complement strand
CCTTCCTGGAGTTTAATTATGCCTATAACCACTCATACACCACCAGCGATAAACAAACAGATACGCTGGCTTATATAGGCAATGAGCCGCAAAATAACTTTAACCGGTACGATCTGCTGAGCAACAGCTACAATTATACCTTCACCACTAACAGGTTTGGTTTAAACTACAGGTTTGTTGAAGCAAAATATAATTACATTTTGGGCATCGGTGTACAGCCGGCATCGTTAAGGGGACAATCGATAAACGCGCCCGAAACGATTAAAAACACTTTTAATATTATACCGACTGCCCGTTTTATCTATAAATTCTCACGTAACAAGTCGTTAAGTATTAACTATAACGGGCAAAGCAACCAGCCGTCATTTAACCAGCTTCAACCGGTGCTCGACCTGTCGAACGCACTGTACCCGGTATTAGGTAACCCCAATTTGAAACCCGAATTTACCAACAGCATTAATGCGCGGTTCAACAACTTTAGTTACGATACCGGTAACGTATTCTTCTCGCGGTTATCATTCACGCAAACCAGTAATAAGGTGGTTTCGCAAACAACTACGTATCCCAGAACATTTACTGGTGCTACCTTGGCTGCCGGCGGGCCCGAATTAGGGAAACTGCAAAATACCAACTTAACTACATATGCCAACGCAAGTGGTTTTTATTCTGCACAGGCATTTGCTGCGTACTCAAAACCCTGGAGCGAAAGGAAATATACGGTATCGGTAAGCGGTAACGTAGCATACTCTAACAATATTGGTTTTTCAAATACGGTTGATAGTCTTAACCGCGCCAGCGCTTTTGAAAAGAATATCTCAAAGAACCTGGTATTTACACCCGGCGTAAAGTTCAGGATAAATATTACAGACGTGGTGGATGCTGAGTTTAATTCAAGTTATTCTATCAACAAAACAGTTAGCACACTGAATAACAATAACCCGCTCTTCGGGCAAAATACAAATGCCCGTACACTTAATTTGGGGCTCAATGGTAAAAACTATTTCTGGAAGGACTGGACCTTTAGCTATGACTTTACCCGCCAAATAAATTATGGCTACACGGTGGCGGTAACCAACCCCAATATTTTAAACGTGTATGTTGAGCGGCGTTTCCTGAAAAACAACCAGGCAACCCTAAGGGCGCAGGGATTTGACCTTTTTAACCAGAACAGGGGCTTTACATCAACAGACAATGGCATTACTACCACGCAAAGCAACACCAACAGGCTAAGCCGTTATTTCCTATTAACCTTCTCGTTACGTTTGCAAAAATTTGCGGGTAAGGCCCCGTCGCAACCGGGCGGACGTGATGGCGGACCAGGCGGCGGAGGCAGGCCGGGTGGCGGTGGGCCTCCGGGTATGTAACCGGTTAAATTATTGGATTACCTCGTTAATTTTATTCTCAAGGTCTTCAAGGTCGAACGGTTTGGCCAGGTAAGTGTCGGCACCGGCTGTTTCGGCCAGCAATTGTATATCGCTGTTGGCCGAAAAATAAATTACAGGGATATTTTTTAATGCGGCATTGGCCTTTAACTCCTGCGTAGCTTTTATGCCACCGGCATCGGGTATCCAGTTGTCCATTAATATTACATCTGGCATAATGCCGCCTACTTTCTCAATAATATCATTACAATTACCAAAAGTATAAACTGCCCACCCCTGCTCCTCTAAAATATAGGTGCATATCGAAAGAATGTCGTCATCATCATCAAACAGGATAATTTTTTTTGCAGGGGCGCTCATTAAACAAAAGTAGAATTATACATAGATACGTATTATCAAACTTAATAACCTATAATAAAAAAACAAGGTTTAACGTTTGCACATACCACATATAAATGTGGAAATTAAATCAGCACAAGTATAAAGTTATTTCCACCAAAAAATGGATATTTGATGAAAGATCTGCGGGGGAGTATATGTTATTAGCAAGGTATCAGCACGAATTTATTGAGGCGGGATGTGACGAAGCGGGGCGCGGTTGCCTTGCCGGGCCGGTTTTTGCCGCTGCCGTAATACTGCCCCACGATTTTGAACATCCCCTGCTGAATGACTCGAAACAGTTAACTGAAGATGTACGGTACCGCTTGCGTGAAGAAGTAGAGCAAAAGGCGATAGCTTATGCCGTTGCCTCCTGCTGCAACAACGAGATCGATAGCATCAATATATTGAATGCTTCGTTTTTGGCCATGCACCGCGCTATTGCCAAACTAAAATTAAGGCCCGGATTTTTGATCATCGATGGCAACCGTTTTAACAAATACGAAAGCACGCCGCACCATTGTATTGTAGAGGGTGATGCCAAATATTACAGCATAGCGGCGGCCTCCATACTGGCCAAAACCTACCGCGACGACTACATGAAGCAAATTGCCGCTGAACACCCCGATTACGACTGGCACAGCAATAAAGGCTACCCAACCATTAAGCACCGCAACACGGTTTTGCATTTAGGCCACACGCCCTACCACCGCCTAACTTTTAGGGTAACTGAACCGCAGTTGAAAATAACTTTTGAATAGAATCAAGAGGGGAAAATTACTTTCACCATACAGAAAGTACTTCCATACTGATTATCAACAACTTAGGCTATTTCAGTTACAAATCAGTAACAAAACAAATAAAAAAACACTTAACTACCTTATAATCAAATAATTACCATTTTTTATCTTTTCAGTCTCTTACAATACTTTTATACGAAAATCAAAAAAATTATCAAAGGGTTGTATACAACATTTTTAATTATTGACCTGAAATTATCAACTGATTTGTAATCTATATTGTTAAAACAATCTGTGTAAGAAAATAAGGATTAGTGACGTTTCCGATGAACGTGATTTCTTATAAAATACTGAATAACGTAATTAACAAATGTGCCTGATTTTTTTCCAGAGTGTATAACCTTTTTCACTCAGGTGGAGGCCGTCACTTGCATAATATTCGGTACTGGGGAAGCCTTTCGCGTTCAACATTACGTCAAATATCTCTACCCAGTGCCGGTTGGGCAGATTGGTTTTTATTTCGGTGGAAATAAGGCTATTGGTATACCGAAACTGCTCTATCTTATTCCAGCGGCTAAAGCTTGGTTTTAACTAGATAAAATAGCAGGGCAATAGACCAAACCGCTTTTGCACCCGCGCGGCAAATTTCTGGAAAAAATAAATACTTCTTCGGGATGCCTGCCGTCACCCAGGTCATTATCGCCGGCGTAAAATATCAGCCGCTCGGGCTGAAAGCCTTCCATAACCCGCTCAAAAAACCAGGTACACCCGGCCAGGGTCGACCCGCCAAAGCCGAGGTTAACGGGACTAAGATCGGGAAATTAGCTGGCAAGATTACTCCACATCCTTATTGAGGAGCTTCCGTAAAACATGGTAGCAGGTTTGTAGTTCAGTTCAGCGCGCATTTTCTCTAAACGCTTTATATCAGCCTCGTACCAAAACATTATTCGCGCGGTTAAGTGTGGTTAAATCAAAGTTTGTAAGTTGAAGATACTAATTTTTTCCGGATATTACGCATTTGCCTTTCCCCCGGCCTCTCCCTTATCATGATGTTTTGCAGGAGACAGCTTTGATTTTACCCAATGCTCTGCCTTGTGATGGAGCGGCACCAGCGCCGCGGCGATAGCAACCAGTATCAGCAGCGAAATGGCGGGCGAATGGTGGGCTAACTCTTCCACCTTTGGGTCAGTAAACAAGCCTATAAATTCAAAAACCATAAGCAGCGCCAGCGTACCTAAAAACTCAATGGTACGCGGCTTAACCCTTCGCCGGCTAAGCCCCAGTATGAACAGGAAGAAGGTGGGGATGAAAACCGCTATACCGGCAAGCTGCAAATTGCGCCTGTTGCGTTCTCCTTCTAAAATCTTTTGCTCCTCAATGTCGCTCTGGCGCTGGTTTTCTTCAAAGGCAAGCGTTTGTAACTCCCTGGTTTTTTCCTGGCTAAACAGGCTGTCGTTAGCAACTATGGATGCTTCCTGGTAGTAAAAAGCACTATCTATGTCTCCTTGTTCTTTGAAATACGCTGTTAAAAAAGTGCTGGCGGCTAACATCTTGGCCACGAAACCTGCGTTTTTGCCAATGCGCATAGCCTCATGCGCATAATACAGGCTCGAGTCTTTTTTGCCAAGCGCTTTAAATACTTTTGCCATTCCTAAAGCAGCCTCGCAATAGGTGTCATCATCATTCACCAGTTTAAATAAAGGTATAGCAGTGTGGTAATAACCCAGCGCCAGGCCATAGTTTTTCATTTTCAGGTAAATGTTACCAAGATTACAATTTGTAATTGCAATAAAGTCGGTATCCTTCAATTTAAGGGCCTGCTCATAGCCCTGTTGTGTATAAAAACGGGCAGAGTCAAGTATGTTCAGCTTTTCGTAACTGTCACCTATGTTTACGTTACACACCATTATGTACAGGTCATAATGATTTTTTATTGCCAGTACTTTTGCTTTATGCGTATAAACTATACTTTGTTGATGATCACCCGACATGGCTGCTGATGAGCCCAGGCTGGTGAGGTTTGCTATCATCTCAATTGGGTCGTTCCTTTTTTCGTTCAATTTAAGTGCAGCTAACAGGACGACCACCGATTTTGGATAGTTACCCATACTTTGCAATACGGAACCCTGCAGGTCGAGCGCTATCGCCTCCCCTTTTTCAAATTTCAGTTTTTTTGACAGCAGCATAGCCTGCTGTGACACTATCATAGCCGAATCAGGCTTAAAATAAACGTAAAAACTACCCAGTTTGCTGAGTGTAATTGCTTTTGTAGTGTCATCTTTCGACGTGTCAACAACCTTCTTCAAACTATCAATCTCTAGGTGTTGTGCGTTTGCATTTAGTGTGAAAACAAGCAACGCCAAAACGGATAGAGTTTTTTTCATTACAGAGGCAGGGGTTGACAAAATAATTTAATTTGAGGCTAAACAAGCTTTTTGTAAGCTTTGGTATGTCTAATATAGGTTTTTAGCTGAAAATACAGTTAATATGAATAACAGAACAGTTAAAATACCTTCAGCAAGGAGTTGATATTCAAAAGAGTACTTTGCCCAAATTGAAACTGAAGCACGAAGTTTGGTAAACAATTTACCACATATGAGTATCACCGGTAGCTAAAGGGGGCACGGTAAAAATGTATCCTGTAAAAAATAAAGGCAGATCATTACAAAATGATCTGCCCTTATGGATTTCAATAGTTATTAATTCGGCCAGTCATCCGTCCTGAATGGTTCCATAGGCAAGCCCGATGAAGTGTGAAGTTTTGTGTCTTCATGGACCCAACAGCGGCATCACCGGTCGTTTTAAAACCCCAGAAATGTTAACTGCCTTGCTGGCCGAATGGCCCTCTGATCAGCAATGGTGGCATACACGGATAATCCTGATATTCGAACTCATCTTTATTATATTTTTAGTTAGTTTTTATCCTTACTCATTTGTACTTCATTACATCTCATCAGTCGTAATTTCCCCTCTTTTCTCCCCCACATTTGCTCCATTTTAAGTTCAAAATTCTTTCATCAGTCGTAATTTCTCCTGAATAAGTGCATTTAAGTATCATTAGTTATCAATAAGTGTATTTAAGTATCATTAAGTGCACTGTTTTCACCCTGTTTTTTTGCCAGTTACAAAATCAGTTTTTAGTTACAACTCCGTTACAAAAATAGTCCAAATAACACTGAGCAACCAAAAAATAACGCAAAGAAAAACCCCTCAACTATTTGATAGTTAGGCGTTTGTTTGTTTTGTTATATGTTTGTTTTGTGATATTTTGATGGCCTATTTGCCGATACAGCTTATTTTATTTGCTAACAATATATCGTATCCTCAACAAGGAAACCTTAGAATGCTTTCATTATTATACTCCTGATTCTTGACTCTGAATTCTTCTCTATCAACTTGGTTATTAGCGGTTTTTAAGCTATGTTTGGGTAAACCACCAATCTGTTGAAAATACTGATATTATCACACCGTACTTTGTTCCCGCAAAACGGCGGATATCCCATAGTAGTATTTAATACTATTAAGGGGCTGGTTAAACTTGGGCACCAGGTTACGCTAATATCGCTTGATGAAAAAAAACTGACCGACCGCTTTTTTGATAAGGATGCCATACTCGATAAAATAACTTACCGCGCCTACCATGTAGATACTTCGGTAAGCTTTTTTGCCGGTTTCTTAAACCTGTTCAGTTCAACGGCACATACTATTGAAAGGTACCATGATGAAGACCTTGAAAATGTTTTGATAGCTGAACTACGTACAAACAGTTACGACATAGTGCAGTTTGAAGGTTTGTTTGTAGCGCCATACCTTGCTGCCGTACGCAAAAATACCAATGCAAAAATACTATTCAGGGCGCATAACATCGAGCACCAGGTATGGTTCAGGCTGGCGCAGCAAAAAGCCGATCCGTTTAAAAAGATATATTTAAGGATGCTGGCCAAACGTATAAAGACCTATGAGCTGCAGCAGCTGAAAAATTTTGACGGCATTATTGTCTTTACCACGCAGGACAAAGAACTCATCCGTTCGCACGACATCAAAACACCGGTAAAAGTATTGCCCATCAGTATCGACCTGCTTAAGTACGCGCCCGACCATAGCAAAACCGAATTTCCCAGCCTTTTCTTTTTAGGCTCGCTGGCCTGGATGCCTAACCGCGAAGGGATTGAATGGTTTATTGATAATTTTCATGCCGACCTTACCAGCGGCGACCTGCGCGTACGCTTTTACCTGGCCGGCAATGATATACCCGAACAATTTGATGACTATGAGGTGCCCGGCAAAATATACATACAGGGCGAGGTTGACGATGCGCTTGATTTTGTGAATAACAAAGCCGTTATGATAGTACCCCTGCTTTCGGGCGGCGGTATGCGGGTTAAGATAGTGGAGGGCATGGCTATGCAGAAGTGTATCATATCTACCACCCTGGGAGCTGAAGGTATCAATTATCAACATGGGCATAATATTATCATTGCAGATAACCAGGCCGAATTTTATGACGCTATACAACGCTGTATAGCCGACGAACCGTTTTGCCGGCAGATAGGCGCAAATGCACGTGCGCTTGTAGAACAGCACCATAACCTTGAGGGCGTTACCGATATGCTGATTACTTACTACAAAGCCCTGATATCTGCCTGAATTTATTAATTTTGCCCCAATTTAACTGACTTATGAAGAATACAGCATTAACCGATATACATATAAAGGCGGGCGCTAAAATGGTGCCGTTTGCAGGCTATAACATGCCTGTGCAATACACCGGCATAAATGCCGAACACGAAACTGTACGCAAAGCAGTAGGTGTGTTTGACGTAAGCCACATGGGCGAATTTATTTTAAAGGGTGATAACGCGCTTGACCTGATACAGCG
>JBDSIC010000222.1:0-5547 GCA_039918195.1 Mucilaginibacter sp. | reverse complement strand
AATAATGTAGCCGCAAAATTTAAGGCAGGCAAATGGGAATTGCAGGGCAATGTGCTTAACACCTATATACATGATGAGGAAGAGTTGGGCATTGCCGCAAAGTCGCGGTCTGTATTTACCCCGACCTTAATGGCCAGCTTTGCGCCGCTGGGCGATAAAAATTTACACGTCAGGGCATTTTATAAAGAGATATTCCGTAACCCTAATTTTACCGAGCAGTATTATTATGCAACACGTCCGCGGGATATTAAACCCGAGTATGTAAAGCAATATGACTTAGGTGCTACTTATGCAAGGCATTTTAGTGATGTACTGCAATACTTTTCCATAACGGCCGATGCCTATTATAACGATGTAGATAACAAGATACTTTACCTGCCGGGCCGTTCTGCAGAAATACCTTCGGTAATTAATTTGGGCAAGGTTGATATCCGCGGGCTGGACGTGAACATGAAATCCCTGCTGAAGTTTTCTAACAAGTTTACCGGCAGTATATCGGCCGGGTATACTTTCCAAAAATCAGTAGATGTAACTGATGTTAAAGATGAATTTTACGGCGAGCAAATACCCTACACGCCCGAACATACGCTCACTGTAAATGCCGGGGTAACCTACAACAGCATCAGTGTGTATTATAACCACATACTTTCTTCACTAAGATACTACACCAGCAATAACAAGCCCGACTACCTGGTGCCCGGCTATAATATAAGCGATGCCTCCGTACAGTATCGTTTTAAGGCGTACAAAATGCCGGTTTCTTTATCGGCAGAGGTGAATAACCTCTTTAACCAAAATTACGAAGTAGTGCGCAGCTACCCGATGCCACCCCGATCATACAGGCTAACATTTCAAATAACAAAATAATATATAAACATGAAAACCCTAACAATCAAACATTTATTGATCATCCTGACCGTTACGGCAGTATTAACATCTTGCCGTAAGGATAAAACTGAACCTACTCCCGAGCCGCCAAAAGCAGAAAGGGCAGGCGTATATATTGTAAACCAGGGCAGCTTCGGCGCCAGCAACAGCACGCTTACTTACTATGATTATACAACTGCAACCCGTACAGGCGATATATTTTCGACAGTAAATGGTACCGGTTTGGGTGCCACTGCTAATGATGCACAGATATACGGCTCAAAAATGTATATCATTGTCAATGTATCCAGCACCATTGAAATAGTTAACGCCAAAACGGCAAAACTTATCAAACACATTGATATGAAGGACGGCGAAGTTAACCGCCAACCGCGTTATGTGGTATTCAACAAAGGCAAGGCTTTTATTTCATCGTATGATGGCACGGTGGCTGTTTTAGATACTGCGAGCCTGAACATTGAAAAATACATTACGGTTGGCCGTAACCCCGAGCAAATGGCCATCTCCAACAACAAATTATACGTAGCCAATTCAGGCGGGCTTGATTTTGGCAACCCTGATAAAACAGTTTCGGTAATTGACCTGAATACACTTACCGAGATCAAAAAAATTGAGGTTACTGTAAACCCGGTTAGCTTGGCTGCCGACGCTTATGGCGATGTGTACCTTATATCAAACGGTAATTATGTTGACATTAACCCCACTTTTACCATTATCGATAGCAATACCGATGTTGTTAAAAGTGCTGCTGAAGCCAATGTTGCCTACGGCAGCCCAATAGCCATTGAAGGCGACCTGGCGTTTATATTAACCGGCGATAATAAAGTACAGGTGTACAATGTAAAAACAGAAACTGTAGCGAAAGAGAATTTTATAAGCGACGGCACTGCAATAACAACCCCTTACAGTGTTGCAGTTGACGGATTAACCGGTGAGGTTTTTGTAACTGATGCCAAAAACTTTGCTGTAGACGGTGAACTGTTTGTGTTTGACAGTAGCGGTAAAAAGAAATATTCCATTGCTACAGGTATCAATCCGGGCAGGGTAGTGTTTGTTAACAAGTAATATTAACTATTTTCTATTTAAAGTATTATCATTAATTTCGCATAACAATATACATCATGTCGAAACAAAAAATAAATAACCGGAATACTGTACTTGTATTGATGATACTTGGTGCTGTAGCCATGCGTTTTGTAACCTACCAGCTTCCATTTATGAGCAACTTTACGCCTGTAGGCGCTGTTGCGCTGTTTGGTGGGGCTTACTTTACCGATAAGTGGAAAGCTTACCTTGTACCATTGCTGGCGCTTTTTATAAGCGACCAGGTGATCAACTACCTGTATTCAGAAAGAAATATCATTGATTACTCGGCTACACTATGGGTGTACATCAGCTTTGCGGTTATGGTATTCATTGGCACACAAATAAAGAAACCTAATGTAGTGAACGTAGTTGCCGGCTCATTGCTGTCGGTTATCGTATTTTGGTTATTAACAGACTTGCCGTGGTTATACGGTGGTGGTTTATACCCGCATACTTTAGCCGGTTACGGACAATCCTTAGTTGCCGCTATACCATTTCAAAAAAATATGATTTTGGGCGACGCGCTCTTTGGCTTAGTGCTTTTTGGTGGTTTTGAACTGGCAAAAACCAAATTCGTATCATTACGGAGCAGGAATGAGCAATTAGCTGTGTAAGTTATAAAGCGAAAATATAAGAGCGGCCTGCACAACAGGCCGCTTTTTTTATGACCATTAAGCATTAAATTATGAAACATATAGTAGTGTTGACCGGCGCGGGAATAAGCGCCGAGAGCGGCTTAAAAACCTTCAGGGACAGCGATGGGCTGTGGGAGGGGTACAACATCGAAGAAGTGGCAACCCCGCAGGCCTGGCGCCGTAATCCGCAACTGGTACAGGAGTTTTACAACATGCGCCGCAAGGCTACACTGGAAGCGATACCTAATGCTGCCCACTACGCGCTGGTTGAGTTGGAGAAGAAGTATCAGGTTACCATTATTACGCAAAACATTGATGACCTGCATGAACGTGCCGGCTCAACCAATGTGATACACCTGCATGGCATCATCACACGGTCGCAAAGCAGCCATAACCCTAATTTGACTTACCCTATTGACGGCTGGGAATTAAAAATGGGCGAAAAATGCGAATTGGGTACGCAACTGCGCGCGCATGTGGTTTGGTTTGGCGAAGCCGTGCCGATGATAGAAACTGCCGCCCGCATTTGTAGTGATGCAGACATGTTAATCCTGGTAGGCTCGTCATTGGCAGTTTACCCTGCAGCGGGTTTAATTGATTATGTCCCATCCAATGTAACAAAATACATCATCGATCCAAAAATACCGGCGGTGAGGGATATTGATAACCTGGTAAAAATAGAGAAGAAGGCGACAGTGGGAATGCCGTTGTTGGTTGGTGAGTTATTGAGCGATTGAGTGATTTTTTTAGTTTTGAATTACTGATTTATTGAATGACTGGGTTGTTTTGGAGTTAAAACCAGTGCCAAATATAATTTGGTTTGAAATTTAACTGAGTAATAAACGTATATAATTCAATTAGTTATATACATTAACTCTACTAATAATTATACCTGAAATATGATTCTTTAAAATCGTTACGCATATCAGTAAAACGTGTTGCAACTGTCTTTAAAAATGCTTCATCGAGCAATTCAAACACGCTGTTCACGCCATCGGTCAGGTCCATTTCGGGTATCTTATAGCTTTGCTCAAGCGCCCCCTGTTCTATCTTGATAATGAATTTTTGGTTCATGTTCAGGATGGATATTTTAAAATCGGGGTGTGGCAGTTCTGCAATTATTCTCATAGTATTAAATTGTTTAAAGGATCTGATCCGTTAAGTGTGCCGTAGCTGGCTATTGGCCTGAAACGAGCAAACAACTCTTCGCTGTACCAGTTTTCCTGTCTTGTTTTACGTATCACATCGGCATGTTCGCGGCTGCCATAGGCAAATGCCTTCATTTTTTCTTCGCTTTCCCATATAGAAAAGGTTGCCTGGCGGTAAACAGGTGCTTCGCCAATACCTATTGAAGTGATGTAGCCAGGCGCACTGGTCATTAACTTAGTCACAGTATCTACGTTAGACCAAAAGCCTTTTAGTTTATTCAGTCTGATGGTTGCGCGTGTAAGTACAGCAACCGGGCCTGTATATAATGCGCCATCTGCTTTCCCAAAAGGTTCTTTACCATCCCATTTGCCATGGCTTTGCAGCGGGGTGAGTAATAAGGTCCATTTTTCTTTACATAATTTATTCCACCAGCTATTAATGAACGACTTATGGTAGAATTTATCAAAATTATCCCGGCTATCCCAAACGGCTAAAAGGCCCCATTGCTGCCAGTCAGGATTAAGATCAAAGGTGCCGTTTCGGCCCGTGCCAAGCAGTTTCCAAAAGGTACAGCCCTTTTGCAGCATTAAAGGCAGCCTGTGCACAGCCATAGCCAGTAAAGCGAAAGGTATAAAAGCCTGTTTATAGCGAACAATGGTGAGGCTGACGATCATCAATACGAAATAAAAGATTAAATATGAGATTTACCTTATTTACTTTTTAATCGCGTTACTTACTTTTGTCCTGATGGCAGAAGATCTGAAAATAATATGTTCGACCGATAAAGAGGAGCAATACCGCTCGCTCATTCCGCAAATAGCCGCCTTGCTTGAAGGCGAAACCGACCTTGTAGCCAATATGGCCAACATGGTTGCCGCCTTAAAAGAGCAGTTCAACTGGTTTTGGGTGGGCTTTTATTTGGTTAAAGGTGGAGAGCTGGTGCTTGGCCCGTTCCAGGGGCCGGTTGCCTGTACACGTATTGCCAAAGGCAAAGGTGTGTGCGGTGCTGCCTGGGCAGAAGGAAAAACCTTGATAGTCCCTGATGTGGAAGCTTTCCCCGGGCATATCGCCTGCAGCTCATTATCCCGGTCGGAAATTGTATTACCTGCGTTTAATAGCAGCAACATGATTGCAGGGGTATTGGATGTAGACAGCGAAGAGCTTGCCCAATTTGACGAAACAGACGCTAAGTACCTGGAGGAAATTATAAAGCTGATTAACTTTTGATGAGCAAAATATTTTTGATACCGGGATTAGGCGCAGATTGCAGGATATACAAAAATATCGACCTTGCTGGTCATGAAGTTGTTAAAGTGAACTGGATAGAACCATCATCAAATGACACTTTAGAAACTTATGCACAAAAGCTTATCAGTCAATATAATATAACTACAGAATCTATTATTATCGGCAACTCGATGGGCGGTATGATCGCTGTAGAGATCGCCAATAAGATAGCGCCTCAAAAGACTATCATCATATCCAGTATTAAGATATCAGCTGAAGTTCCTTCTTATTTTTCTATATTCAGAGGCATACCAGTTCAGAAGATCATTCCCGGTAAACTATTTACATCAATGGGTTTTATGGTTAAGCCGATGTTTGGCCATATGTCAACTGAAGATGCAGAACTGTTTATTGACATGCTTGAAAACACTTCGCCCTTTTTTGCCAAATGGGCAATGGGGGCGATATTGAACTGGAAAAATTCGGTCATCCCCGCTAACCTGTATCATATCACGGGCGACAAGGACCTGCTTTTCCCATACAAAAACATCACCGGCGCGCA